>NZ_SZVK01000046.1:0-34599 GCF_005280595.1 Escherichia sp. MR
GCTGATAGAAACAGAAGCCACTGGAGCACCTCAAAAACACCATCATACACTAAATCAGTAAGTTGGCAGCATCACCGTGGTTATTATTCCAATATTATTGGCGTTGAAGGCGGGGCGTATTATGTTTATAAATTAGGTGCTCGTGCTGATATGAGTACCCGGTGGTATCTTGATGGTGATAAAAGTTTTGGCTTTGCCCTAGGGGCAGTAAAAATAAAACCCAGTGAAAATAGCCTGCTTAAATTAGGTCGCTTCGGGGCGGATTATAGTTATGGTAGCTTACCTTATCGTATTCCGTTAATGGCTGGCAGTTCGCAACGTACATTACCGACTGTTTCTGAAGGAGCATTAGGTTATTGGGCTTTAACGCCAAATATTGATCTGTGGGGAATGTGGCGTTCACGAGTATTTTTATGGACTGATTCAACAACCGGTATTCGTGATGAAGGGGTGTATAACAGCCAGACGGGAAAATACGATAAACATCGCGCACGTTCTTTTTTAGCCGCCAGTTGGCATGATAATACCAGTCGCTATTCTCTGGGGGCATCGGTACAGAAAGATGTTTCCAATCAGATACAAAGTATTCTTGAGAAAAGCATACCGCTCGACCCGAATTATACGTTGAAAGGGGAGTTGCTCGGCTTTTACGCGCAGCTCGAAGGTTTAAGTCGTAATACCAGCCAGCCCAATGAAACGGCGTTGGTTAGTGGACAATTGACCTGGAATGCGCCGTGGGGAAGCGTATTTGGCAGTGGTGGTTATTTGCGCCATGCAATGAATGGTGCCGTGGTGGATACCGACATTGGCTATCCCTTTTCATTAAGTCTTGATCGTAACCGTGAAGGAATGCAGTCCTGGCAATTAGGTGTCAACTACCGTGTAACTCCGCAATTTACGCTGACATTTGCACCGATTGTGACTCGCGGCTATGAATCCAGTAAACGAGATGTGCGGATTGAAGGCGCGGGTATCTTAGGTGGTATGAACTATCGGGTCAGCGAAGGGCCGTTACAAGGGATGAATTTCTTTCTTGCTGCCGATAAAGGGCGGGAAAAGCGCGATGGCAGTAATCTGGGCGATCGCCTGAATTACTGGGATGTGAAAATGAGTATTCAGTATGACTTTATGTTGAAGTAAGAAATAACGCCGGAGAGAAAAATCTCCGGCGTTTGGGCTGTGAATTACTGCTGCGGTATTGCCGGTACAGCCGGAACGTTTAATGCCGGCATCGCAAACATACCAACAAAATCTTCCAGCGGCATTTTCTGCCCGTTTAACGTGATCTGACCGTTAGCATATTGCAGGCTGGTGGTGATGGTATTGTCCTGCAAGGTGGTCAGACGAAACATTTGACCCATTGCTGACGCGCCTTCAACTTGCTGTTTTGCCAGTTTTTTCGCTTGATCTTCCTGATAACCTTCCAGCTTCGCTACCTGGGTCATCAGCTCAGTTGCCATATCGACCGGAATGGTTAGTTTTGCCTCCAGAGACTTAACCGAGCGATCAACTTCCTGAGCCAGTGTCTGCGGCGCTTCTTTAGTCGTTGCCGGATCTTTCAGGAACAGCGACAGATTCAGCGCACTTTCACCCTGACTGTTTTTCCAGCTTAACGGAGCGACAGTTATCACCGGATCGCCTTTCAACATCAGCGGCAGGGCGCTAAAGAAGGCTTCCGTCACTTTCTCCTGATAAAGTTCGGGATTGTTGGCAATCTCTGGCTGTGCCAGCAGAGCCTGGGTTTGCGCGTTATATTGCTGGCTAAACTGGTGCCAGGCTTCGCCATCAATCTGACCAACTTTTAAAGTCAGCTTGCCGCTGCCCAGATCCTGATTCTGTACTTTCAGGCTGTTTAGCGAGTAATCCAGTTGGCTATTGATCGTTTTACCGTCATTGACCAGGTCTGATTTACCGCTGATCTCCATGCCTTCCAGCAGTGCCAGTTCTTTGCCTTCTACCGAAATGGTCATTTTTTCCAGTGACAGTTTTTGGTTACCCACGCGCTCACCAAAACTTGCCAGTGTGCTGGAACCGTCGGTTTTCAGATTATTAAAGGTCAACTGCACTTTCTGGTTGTATTCGTTAACCGCATCCACCCGGCCGCTTTGTGCCTCCCCGGAAAGGGAGATAGCTTTGCCGTCTCTGTCAGCATTTAACTGGAACTCGCCGCCGCTAAAGGCGACTTTTTCATCTTTTTGTTCGTAATTCAGTGGCTTGAGAGAGATATCTGAGCTGGAATCACCGCTGTAACCAATGCGGGAGTTAATCTCAAAAGGTGTTTCTCCTTTTGCCATATCAAACAGTGGCTTGCTCACATTGTTGTTGACAAGAGTGGTTTGAATCGACGCCATCGATGGGATCAGGTTCAGTTTTTTAAGCTGGGCCAGGGGAAAGGGACCATGATCAACCGATTCGTTGAAGATGACGCTCTGACCACTTTTAATCCACGGATTTTCTTTCCCGGCAACGGGCTTCACCACCAGCTGTAACTGGCTGCTGAACACGCCGCGATGATAGTTTTGATAACTCACTTCCAGGTTGGATTCAGGAGCCGTCAGTTTAAGTTGCGCATTCGCCTGCGCGACCATGTCCTCGAGATGGGTTTCTATTTTCTTGCCTGTGTACCATGCGCCGCCTGTCCAGACTACGCCGAGCGCAACAATGACGCCTACCGCTACCAGCGATTTATTCATAGTGATTATCCATAAAATGAAATCAGGCGGACTGACCGCCTGAAGTGTTATAAGCCTTTAATAAGCTTAGCAAGAGATGTTAATTTTTTCAGTAAGCTCTTACAGCTTGTTGTAAACACGGGCTAAACGTCCGTGGCCTTTCACTGTCACCGGTGACTCGTTGGCGGCAATAAACGCTGATTCACCCGGTTTAAGCGGTAACTGCTGAGAACCTTTACACAGAGTTGCTTCACCTTCAACGCAGAACAAAATGGCGGCACTTTGCTGGCTGATAGTGGTTTCTTTATCACTAAGATCATGCAGCGAGAAGGCAAAATCATCCACTGGAATCGGGAAGTCCAGTTCTGCACCTTGCTTCACCGGCTGGGTCAACAACTGGTTAGCTGGTTTGGCTTCGAACTTCACGTTGGCAACCAGCTCAGGAATATCAATATATTTTGGCGTCAGACCCGCACGCAGCACGTTATCAGAGTTCGCCATCACTTCCAGCGCCACGCCTTGCAGGTAGGCGTGCGGTGTTTCAGCGAACAGGAACATCGCTTCGCCAGGGTTCAGTTTCACCACATTCAGCAACAGCGGGGAGAACAGACCGCTGTCATCCGGGTAAAATTCAGAAATTAAACGAATCGTTTGCCACGGTTCACCCTGCTGGCTGTCGAGGGCCGATTTTAAAATCGCCAGCGCGCGGGATTTTTCTTCACCCTGCATATTCAACAGGCTGGCGAACAGGTCGCTTAAACGTTCTGCACTGGGCTGCTGTAAAAAGTGAGCAATCGCCGGATGCGCGCCCGCGACAGGCTGGAGCAGGGAGACAATCTCGGAGAACTCACGAAACGCGTTCATCGCGAGGAATGGTGTCAGGGCAAAAACCAGCTCCGGCTTGTGGTTAGGATCTTTATAGTTACGCTCGGCGGCATCCATCGGAATACCTGCGGCATTTTCTTTAGCAAAACCGATTTCAGAATTGCGTTTGTTCGGATGAACCTGAATGGAGAGCGGCTGAGCTGCGCATAATACTTTGAACAGGAAAGGCAGTTCGCCAAAGCGTTTGGCAACGGCCTCTCCAAGCAGAGTCGATTTGTCACTCTCAATCACATCACGCAGTGAAACGATATCTCCGGCAGCATTGTGCACACGGGAACTGCTTTTCGGATGTGCCCCCATCCACAGCTCGGCCATCGGTTGGCTGGACGGATTTTCCATACCATAAAGTTCAGTCAACGCCGTTTTGCTGCCCCAGGCATAGTTTTGCACTGAGTTAATGAGTTTTTGCATGATCAATCCCTGTTTAAATGTGGAAATTAATCCCGCTATTAAAGCAAGAATCCTACGGGAAGTAACCTGGAGCCGCAAAAAGTCGTACTTGTCTCAGTTTTTGTTAAAAAAGTGTGTAGGATGTTGTTACTCGCTTTTAACAGGGCAACGGAACACCCGCCCAGAGCATAACCAAACCAGGCAGTAAGTGAGAGAACAATGTCAAACAAACCCTTTCATTATCAGGCTCCTTTCCCACTCAAAAAAGATGATACCGAGTATTACCTGCTGACCAGCGAACACGTTAGCGTATCTGAATTTGAAGGGCAGGAGATTTTGAAAGTCGCACCCGAAGCGTTAACTCTGCTGGCGCGTCAGGCGTTTCATGATGCGTCATTTATGCTGCGACCGGCTCACCAACAGCAGGTGGCCGACATTTTGCGTGACCCGGAAGCCAGCGAAAACGATAAATATGTGGCGCTTCAATTCCTGCGTAACTCCGATATCGCGGCAAAAGGCGTTCTGCCAACCTGTCAGGACACTGGCACCGCGATTATCGTTGGTAAAAAAGGGCAGCGCGTATGGACCGGTGGCGGTGACGAAGCGGCGCTGGCGCGCGGTGTCTATAACACCTATATCGAAGATAACCTGCGCTACTCGCAAAATGCGCCGCTGGATATGTATAAAGAGGTGAATACCGGCACCAATCTGCCAGCGCAGATCGATCTTTATGCTGTTGATGGCGACGAGTACAAATTCCTCTGTATCGCCAAAGGTGGCGGTTCGGCAAACAAGACGTATCTCTATCAGGAAACCAAAGCGTTATTGACGCCGGGGAAACTGAAAAATTACCTGGTTGAGAAAATGCGCACGCTGGGTACGGCGGCGTGTCCTCCGTATCATATTGCGTTCGTTATTGGCGGAACGTCTGCGGAAACTAACCTTAAAACGGTGAAACTGGCTTCCGCTAAATACTATGACGAACTGCCAACGGAAGGGAATGAGCACGGTCAGGCGTTCCGCGATGTGGCGCTGGAAAAAGAATTGCTGATCGAAGCGCAAAATCTTGGACTGGGCGCGCAGTTTGGTGGTAAATACTTCGCTCACGACATCCGCGTGATTCGCCTGCCGCGTCATGGTGCATCCTGCCCGGTCGGAATGGGCGTCTCCTGTTCTGCTGACCGTAATATCAAAGCGAAGATCAACCGTCAGGGGATCTGGATCGAAAAACTGGAACATAATCCAGGCAAATATATCCCGGAAGAGCTGCGCAAAGCGGGAGAAGGCGAAGCGGTGCGCGTTGACCTTAACCGTCCGATGAAAGAGATCCTCGCACAGTTGTCGCAGTATCCCGTTTCTACGCGCTTATCGCTTAACGGCACGATTATCGTCGGTCGTGATATTGCCCACGCCAAACTGAAAGAGCGCATGGACAACGGCGAAGGGCTACCGCAATACATCAAAGATCACCCGATTTACTACGCGGGTCCGGCAAAAACGCCAGAAGGTTATGCTTCCGGTTCTCTTGGCCCAACGACCGCCGGACGGATGGATTCTTATGTCGATCAACTGCAAGCGCAGGGCGGAAGTATGATCATGCTGGCGAAAGGCAACCGCAGCCAGCAGGTGACGGATGCCTGTAAAAAACACGGTGGCTTCTACCTCGGCAGTATTGGCGGCCCGGCGGCAGTGCTGGCGCAGGGCAGTATTAAGAGTCTGGAATGTGTTGAGTATCCTGAACTGGGAATGGAAGCGATCTGGAAAATTGAAGTGGAAGATTTCCCGGCGTTTATTCTTGTGGATGATAAAGGAAATGACTTCTTCCAGCAGATACAGCTCACGCAGTGCACCCGCTGCGTGAAATAAACAGAGCCGCCCTTCGGGGCGGCTTTTTTACATGGCACGAAAGACCAAACATTTGTTATCAAATAGTAAATAATGAGTGAGCTAAAAGTTGCTTAACGTAAGCAAAACAGAAAGAAAAAATTAATCAGGTGAGGAGCAGTCCATGAAAACAGTACGCAGCGAAAAAGATTCGATGGGTGCGATCGATGTCCCGGCAGATAAGCTGTGGGGCGCACAAACTCAACGCTCGCTGGAGCATTTCCGCATTTCGACGGAGAAAATGCCAACCTCACTGATTCATGCGCTGGCGCTAACCAAGCGCGCAGCGGCAAAAGTTAATGAAGATTTAGGCTTGCTGTCTGAAGAGAAAGCGAGTGCCATTCGTCAGGCGGCAGATGAAGTGCTGGCGGGACAGCATGACGATGAATTTCCGCTGGCTATCTGGCAGACCGGTTCCGGTACGCAAAGCAATATGAATATGAACGAAGTGCTGGCTAACCGCGCGAGCGAATTGCTCGGCGGCGTGCGCGGGATGGAACGTAAAGTTCACCCTAATGACGACGTGAACAAAAGCCAAAGTTCCAACGATGTCTTTCCGACGGCGATGCACGTTGCGGCGCTGCTGGCGCTGCGCAAGCAACTCATTCCGCAGCTTAAAACCCTGACACAGACGCTGAGTGAAAAATCGCGTGCATTTGCCGATATCGTCAAAATTGGTCGTACCCACTTGCAGGACGCCACGCCGCTGACGCTGGGGCAGGAGATTTCTGGCTGGGTAGCGATGCTGGAGCATAATCTCAAACATATCGAGTACAGTCTGCCGCACGTGGCGGAACTGGCGCTGGGTGGTACAGCAGTAGGGACGGGGCTGAACACTCATCCGGAATATGCGCGTCGCGTTGCGGATGAACTTTCGGTAATTACCTGCGCGCCGTTTGTTACCGCGCCGAACAAATTTGAAGCTCTGGCGACCTGTGATGCGCTGGTTCAGGCGCACGGCGCCTTGAAAGGGTTGGCTGCGTCACTGATGAAAATTGCCAATGACGTTCGTTGGCTGGCATCTGGCCCTCGCTGCGGAATTGGTGAAATCTCAATCCCGGAAAACGAGCCGGGCAGTTCAATCATGCCTGGGAAAGTGAACCCAACGCAGTGTGAAGCGTTAACCATGCTTTGCTGTCAGGTGATGGGGAACGACGTGGCGATCAACATGGGTGGCGCTTCCGGAAACTTTGAACTGAACGTCTTCCGCCCGATGGTTATCCACAATTTCCTGCAATCGGTACGCTTGCTGGCAGATGGCATGGAAAGTTTTAACAAACACTGTGCAGTGGGGATTGAGCCGAATCGTGAGCGAATCAATCAATTACTCAATGAATCGCTGATGCTGGTGACCGCACTCAACACCCACATTGGCTATGACAGAGCCGCCGAGATTGCAAAAAAAGCGCATAAAGAAGGGCTGACCTTAAAAGCTGCAGCCCTTGCGCTGGGCTATCTTAGCGAAGCCGAGTTTGACAGCTGGGTACGACCAGAACAGATGGTCGGCAGCATGAAATCCGGGCGTTAATCTGCAACATACAGGTGCAGCCGTGGAATGATCAAACGAAGCGGCTGCGCCTGCGGTTTATAACGGTGCTGCACATTGTCGGCATCGTAATTCAACAACTCGCCAACGTCCGGTACGCCCGCGCCATTATCCCGATTAATCAGTGCAATAAGCGGCGTAGGGCAGGCGTGTTGTACCTGTTTTTGATCTCCCTTGTACCAGACGCGGGCAATCGGCTGCACCTTTACCGGACGTTTGATTTTTAACTTCACGTCCTGTGGCAGGGCAGCAATATCCTGATATTCACGCTCCAGTTTTCCCTGCCACTCCTCACGCGTCCACGGTGCGACGCTGCGGGGTGATTTCAGACTTTTTTCCAGCTGCGCCAGCACTTCATCACGATGCAAATTCTTAATGATATGTTTATTCGCCCAGCCAAAACGTAAAGTTGCGGGGTCATGCAGAACGGTGAGGGTGCGGTAAGCGTTCAGTGTGATCAGCCCCGGCAAATGGCGATGCACCCATTCAAAACGCGCCGCCGTAGGAAGTTCTGACTCAACCGTGACGATATGCTCGAAAGTGGTTTTAAGTTGATTGATGCGCTGGATATGACTTACCAGCGCCGCTTGTGAAAGGTTATCAACCTGATAACACAACACGCCGGGCAGACGAACAGCGGCCTTGCTGCTGCGATTTTCAGACTGTTGCTGAATAAACAAATGGCGGAAATGACGTAGCGCGAGCGCCTGCGCCTCTTTGCCGAGATGTTGCTTAACTTCAATGCAATTCAGCGGATTATGCTCATCCTCTTTTTTGACTTCCGGTAAAGAGAATACCCGGGCAACCAGCAACTTGTGCTGTTCAAGCTCAGCGGCAAATGCGGCCAGTTCTTGCTCCATCTGGCGAAAGGTAGTATTGAGTCGATCTACGAGATCGTAACGAGCCATAAAATCACCACTTTAGTTACAACATACTATATGTTATAGCACAGTGGCGACGACTTGACCACCGTGCGCGTAGCGTCAGGCAGAGGTAAATTGCGCAATGTTGTGCCATAACGGCCAGCTAAACGAGAAGCGGGCGCCGCCCAGTTCGCTGGTGTCACAATTAACCGTGCCGCCCATTGCCAGTGCAATTGAGTGGACAATTGTCAGTCCCAGCCCGCAGCCGCCGGTTGCACGGTCACGGCTGGGGTCGAGGCGAACAAAGGGTTCAAAGATATGCTCTCGATCCTGTGGTGCAATCCCTGCACCATCATCTTCAACAATTAATGTCGCTTTGTTTCCTGCCAGTAGCAGGCTGGTTTCGACTGTTGAATGGCAGTAGCGCAGGGCATTATTGAGCAAGTTATCCAGCACGCGCTCCATCAAGCGCATATCCAACGCCGCATAATGACCTTGCATGATGGTTTTTATCCGTACCGTTTTATCGGGAGTTAGTGCCTGAATGTCGGCCAGATGCGTTGACAGCCACAACGGCAGGTCTGGTTCGCTAAGATGGAGCTCATTTTGCGGGCGATCGAGTCGGGCATAAGTCAGCAACTCTTCAATTAAGGCTTCCAGTTGGCTGATATCGCGATTCAACGCCTGAGATTCTGTTGCGCTCAGATTTTCGCTCATCTCCAGTCGATAACGCAGGCGCACTAACGGCGTTCGCAGTTCGTGGGCGATACCGTCAATAAGCTGTTTTTTACTGGCAATCAAGGCGTTGATATTATCCGCCATCTGGTTAAACGCCACGCCAAGCCGTTCAAAACTCGAACCTTCATCAAAGTGAATACGTTCATTGAGATGCCCATCGCCAAATCGTTGCGCCGCTGCTTCCAGTTTTAACATGTCCTGCCAGTGCGGACGCATCCAGATAAACACGGGAAAGGCGAGGGAGATGGCAATAAAAGCGATCAGCGCGATATCCAGTAATCGCATTTGATGGAGGTAATAAAGATAAGGCACGGGACCGACTGCCAGCACGTAGTGGCTGCGCGGTATACGCTGTAAGAATGTGTACTGATCGTCCAGGGCGACAATTTCGCCGCCACGCAGTCGATGCATGGAGATTTCATCGAGATGATATTTACTCAACGGTTCGACGCGCAGATCAAAAGAGAGATTTAAATCCATCTCTTTCAGCGTTTTTCCCCAGTCGTGTGGGGGGATCTCGCGCAATTCGCTACGCATCAGGTATAGAGAACTGTTCATCAAATCATCCAGCGACTGTTTGCCCGCGCGTTCGGCGGTAAATTTGTACACCAGCCCAACCAGTAGGGACATCACCAGAAAGCAGACAAACAGTAGAAGATAAAACTGGATAAACAGTTTTTTCATCGCTTATTCCCACGCATGAGGCGCAAACAGATAGCCTTTGTTTCGCACGGTTTTAATGCGATAAGGTTCGGCAGCGTTATCGCGCAGTTTTTTTCTTAACCGCGAAATAGCCACGTCCACGCTACGATCCAGACCGTCGTAACTGACGCCGCGTAAATTTTTCAACAACGCATCTCTGTCCATAATTTGCCCCGCGTGGGTGGCTAATTCCCAGAGCAGTTCAAAATCGGCGGTAGAGAGTGAAATTTCGCAGTCAGCAAGCGTAACTACACGGTTAATGGGATCGATGGTTAACGTGCCGAAATGCAATGCCTTATAAGGAGTAAGAGGTGCTTCTTGTATACCTTTGGTCAGCGTGGTTTGCTCGTTCTGACGCAAATGTAAACGTAACCGCGCCAGCAGGACTGCGGGGGGCGTTGTTTTGAGAATATAGTCGCAGGCGCCCATTTCCAGAGCCAGAATGTGGTTCATATCACTATCGAGAGATGTCAGCAGAACTATAGGCCCGCTCCATTTAGTGCGTAAATCACGACAGACAGTCATGCCGTCCTTGCCTGGTAGCATGATATCGAGGAGCACCAAATCCGGATTTTCCCGCAGAATTGTTTCTTCTGCATGGTCGCCGCGAGGTTCAATGGTTACCTGTATATCATGTTTCGCCAAATACGCGGCAATCAGTGAACCGACTTCCGCGTCATCTTCCACAAATACGATAGTGTTCATATTATTCACGGTAGATATAAAAACGTCACAATACACCGCGTTGTTTTTACTTACTATCAATCGTTCCTAAACAAGTTTTCATCAGGTATTCTACGGATGACTTGTTATGGAAGTGTTAAGGTAAAAAGATGGGGCTGGTAATCAAAGCCGCGCTTGGTGCGCTGGTGGTGGTGTTAATTGGTGTATTAGCAAAAACGAAAAATTACTATATCGCCGGGCTGATTCCGCTTTTCCCGACCTTTGCGCTTATTGCGCATTATATTGTTGCCAGCGAACGCGGCATTGAAGCCTTACGCGCAACCATCATTTTCAGCATGTGGTCGATTATTCCCTATTTTATTTACCTGGCGTCGCTGTGGTATTTCACCGGAATAATGCGCTTGCCCGCCGCTTTTGTGGGTTCCGTTGCGTGCTGGGGGATAAGCGCATGGGTGTTGATTATATGCTGGATGAAGCTGCATTAACGCAGATGTCGACCGCCATCAAGCGGAAAACTGCGTCCGGTAACAAAGCAACTGGTGAGTAAATAATCGACCAGGTCGATCACTTCTTTCTCGCCTGGTGCGGTTTTCATCAGTGATTTATTCAGCGCCTGTTGACGATATTCAGCATCATCATGCTCATTAAACAGGATCAGCGATGGCGCGATAGAATTCACTTTCACTTCCGGTGCCAGCTTGCGGGCAAACGAGCGTGTCATATTATCCAGCGCCGCTTTGCTCGCAGCATAGGCAATATGTTTGTCGCTTCCGCGCTCCACCACATAATCGGTAAAGTGAATGATATCGCTGGCGGCGTGTCCGTGCCCACGCAGTAATCTTTCCAGAGCGTGGTTAAGAAGGTATGGGGTATTAACGTGGATTTGCATCATGCAGGCCAGCACGTCAGTCAGTGGCGTACCTGGTTTTTCAGCCATCCACGCGCTGGCGTTGTGCAAAATAGCACGCAGGCCATGGGTGCTTTTTAGTACCTCATCGGCAAACGCCATCACACCGTCGTTGGTTGAAAAATCAGCCTGAATACATTGCGCACCCGCATTAATCAGTCCATCAATGGCAGGATAGCGCGTCCGATAGCTGACAATCACCGGTTGCTTTTGATTAATGAAATGCCAGGCGAGGGCGAGGCCAATGCGACGGCCTCCGCCAGTAATTAATATTGGCAAGGGGTGGGTTTTACCCATCGTTATCTCCTTTGCTATCCAACGATGGGACGAACGTTATCCCACCAGCATCCAGGTCGCCGGAACTGCGGCAATTAACAACATGCTAATTAACACCATTTCCTGACGATTCAGTACATTATCATGTGTATGCGTTTTACGCGCGTACAGGAACACCAGAAGCCCAGGTGCATACAGAACGACGGACAACAGCAGGTGCATTGGGCCAGAGGCGTACAATAACCATAAGCCATAAATGCAGGCACCGATACCTACTGCTTTATGCAGTGGACGGGTAGCGATTTTCAGCAGGAACGCGCCAACCAGGAAATAGGGCACCAGAATCATTTCTGAGGCGATGGTGAGCAATGTGTTGTAATCGGAACCGGTTAGCCAGATGAGTACCAGGCAAATTTGCACGCAGATGTTGGTCAGCCACAGTGAGGCAGACGGCGCAGCTTGCGCATTCTGGCGAGCAAAAATGCGCGGGAATGCTTTATGAGTGGCAGCCAGGAAGGGGACTTCTGCCGCCATAATGGTCCAGCTTAAGTACGCGCCGCAAACGGAAACGATCAATCCGGCAGCGATGATAATCTCACCCCACGGCCCCATCATTTTCACCATCAGGCCGGCCATAGAGGGATTACGGATTTCAGCCAGTTCAGGGCGTGCTACCACCCCCAGCGAAAGCAGAGTTACCAGTAAATAAACGCCCAGCGCGGAAAGTACCGCCAGAAGTGTTGCTTTGCCGACATCATGTTTATTACGCGCTCGCGCAGAAACCACCACTGCACCTTCCACGCCAATGAATACCCACAGTGTGATCAACATTGTGTTTTTCACCTGTTCCCATACCGGTATACCAAGTGCAAGGCCAGTGAAGTCGAGTTTGAAGGTGTCCAGTTTGAACATCATCATCGCCAGAACAATAAACAGACCTAGCGGCAATAATTTTGCCAGCGTCGCCACCAGGTTAATGCTGGCAGCAGTCTGCACGCCGCGCAGGATCAAAAAGTGAACAATCCATAATAAGGCGGATGCACCGACAATCGATTGCCAGGTATTGCCATCGCCAAACAGGCGCAATTCCGGCGTATCGGTGAAGAAACTCAATGCGGAAAAGACGATCACCAGATAGGAGACGTTGGCGATAACTGCGCACAGCCAGTATCCCCATGCGGAGCAGAAACCAATCAGTTCGCCAAACCCTTCGCGGGCATAGGTAAAGATACCGCCGTCAAGGTCGGGACGAATACGCGTCAGGATCAGCATAGCGAAGGCCAGTAATAAAATCCCTGCGCCGGTGATACCCCAGCCGATCAATAATGCTGCCGGGCTGGCTACCGCCGCCATATTTTGCGGCAGACTGAAAACACCTGCGCCCAGCATTGAGCTTAATACCAGCGCAGTGAGCGCGCTCAGTCCCAGTTTCTTTTCCATCTGTATCCAGTGATCAAAACGTGTTTGGAAGAATAAATATTAGGACAAAACGCATAAAAATGGTGTTTGTCACTAAGGCGCGGGATTTTACGAAGAGATGTATCGTCATGCAATGGTTAGGGGAAAATTTGTGGCTAAAAATGCTAAAGGCGGCATAAAGCCGCCTTATCGTGATACTGAATAGTTATTTATACAGGTCTGCGCTGATGGTCAGGTTATTGCCACGTTCCTGCCACTGGCGGGTGATGTGGTAATACTTAGCCCCTTTCTTCGCGGCACGTTTAGCAACCTGGTAGGAGACTTCGGTCATGTTGCCGTAGTTACCTGAGAACTTAATGCTGTCGAACGGCACCATCATCGCTGCGGTCGCTTTGTTCAGTTCTTCTACTTTAGTGCCGTCAGGTAGCGTGACAGTGTAACGCCCACCTTTTGATGACTGGGTTTCAAAGAAGCGACCGACTTCGGAACTTGGTGATGCAGTAGTGGCAACGCCTGGGATTTCAACTTTCTTCGCAGCTTCGCCACCGGCAGCCAGGGCTGCACGTCCCGCGTCGGAATCCGCCGGGATCACATCCGGGCTTTGTACTACGCGTTTCTTAGCATCTTTTTTATAGATGAAGGCCGTAATGCGCTGGTTACCGCCCTGGTTGGCATCGATTTGACGAACAATATAGAAAGAGTATGCGCCTTTTGCTTTCGCCGCTTTGGTGATGGCGTCATTAACTTCAGGTTGGCTACGGTAAAAGCCCTGGACGGTAACTGTATCAAACGGTTCGATCAGAACGGCCTGGTCTTTTGGCAGTTCCACCACACCGTTAATCACACGATTCTTTTCAGTTTCTGCTTTTTCAGCATCAGACTTATAGAGATCGGCAACTACACGCCAGTTACCGCTGTTACCGAAATCTGACGTATCGACAACATAAAAAGAGGCTGCGCCTTCTTTATCAGCGCGGCGGGATACGGCTTTGACCGCCTCGCCAATGGCATTGAAACGTCCGGTAACCACTACACGGTCAAAAGGTTTAACCGCTGCCGCTTGCTCCGGTGTCAGTTCTGTTGCTGCGTTAACGGAGAATGCCGTAGCAGAAAGCAGTGCCGACGCCAGGAGGGTGTTCTTAAGCTTCATAAAAATAATCCTTCGCCTTGCGCAAACCAGGTACTGGTATTGTTATTAACGAGAAACATGGCTGATTATTGCATTTAAACGGTGTAACTGTCTGCGTGATTTTTCATATCAGACTTCTTGATTTGATTTTAAACCTGTTCGAATAATCATCTGTGATTAAAAAGTAACCGCAGTAACATAAAACGGCTGAAATGGCTGAATTGTATAAGTTAATTTAATGTTAACTGGCGGCTTGCGACGGGGTGATCTCATGTTTTACCTGGCTATCGAAGACAATTATCGCCCCTTATCCTGTGTTCTATGGTGTTTATCCCACTATCAAGGCTGAATCGTTAATATTTTTCGAGTTAACGCCGAGATACTGATTTTTGGCGCTAGATCACAGGCATTATTTTCAGTACGTTATAGACGTTTGTTACTAATTTATTTTAACGGAGTAACATTTAGCTCGTTCATGAGCGGCTTGTGTACTTGAAACACAGGCAAACCATCATCAATAAAACCGATGGAAGGGAATATCATGCGAATTGGCATACCAAGAGAACGGTTAACCAATGAAACCCGTGTTGCAGCAACGCCAAAAACAGTGGAACAGTTGCTGAAACTAGGTTTTACCGTCGCGGTAGAGAGCGGCGCGGGTCAACTGGCGAGTTTTGACGATAAAGCGTTTGTGCAAGCGGGCGCTGAAATAGTAGAAGGGAATAACGTCTGGCAGTCAGAGATCATTCTGAAGGTCAATGCACCGTTAGATGATGAAATTGCACTACTGAATCCAGGTACAACGCTGGTAAGTTTTATCTGGCCTGCGCAGAATCCGGAGCTAATGCAAAAACTTGCGGAACGTAACGTCACCGTGATGGCGATGGACTCCGTACCGCGTATTTCTCGCGCCCAGTCGCTGGACGCGTTAAGTTCGATGGCGAATATCGCAGGTTATCGCGCTATTGTCGAAGCAGCTCATGAGTTTGGTCGCTTTTTTACCGGACAAATCACTGCGGCAGGTAAAGTGCCGCCGGCAAAAGTCATGGTGATTGGTGCGGGTGTTGCTGGTCTGGCGGCCATTGGTGCAGCAAACAGCCTCGGCGCAATTGTGCGTGCGTTCGATACTCGTCCGGAAGTGAAAGAACAAGTTCAGAGTATGGGCGCGGAATTCCTCGAACTGGATTTCAAAGAGGAAGCAGGCAGCGGTGATGGCTATGCCAAAGTGATGTCGGAAGCATTCATCAAAGCGGAAATGGAACTCTTTGCCGCGCAGGCAAAAGACGTCGATATCATTGTTACCACTGCGCTTATTCCAGGCAAACCGGCACCGAAACTGATTACCCGTGAAATGGTGGACTCCATGAAGTCGGGCAGTGTGATTGTCGATCTGGCAGCACAAAACGGCGGTAACTGTGAGTACACCGTGCCGGGGCAAATCTTCACTACGGAAAATGGCGTCAAAGTCATTGGTTATACCGATCTTCCGGGGCGTCTGCCGACGCAATCCTCACAGCTTTATGGCACCAACCTCGTCAATCTGCTGAAACTGTTGTGCAAAGAGAAAGACGGCAACATTACTGTTGATTTTGATGATGTGGTGATTCGCGGCGTGACCGTGATCCGTGCGGGCGAAATTACCTGGCCGGCACCGCCGATTCAGGTATCAGCTCAGCCGCAGGCGGCACAAAAAGCAGCACCGGAAGTCAAAACCGAGGAAAAATGTGCCTGTTCGCCGTGGCGTAAATACGCCTTGATGGCGCTGGCAATTATCCTTTTCGGTTGGCTGGCGAATGTTGCACCGAAAGAGTTCCTCGGACACTTCACCGTGTTCGCGCTGGCGTGCGTTGTGGGCTATTACGTGGTGTGGAATGTTTCGCACGCGCTACATACGCCATTGATGTCGGTCACCAATGCGATTTCAGGGATTATTGTTGTCGGAGCACTTTTACAGATTGGCCAGGGCGGCTGGGTTAGCTTCCTTAGTTTTATCGCGGTGCTTATAGCCAGCATTAATATTTTCGGTGGCTTCACCGTGACTCAGCGTATGCTGAAAATGTTTCGCAAAAACTAAGGGGTAACATATGTCTGGAGGATTAGTTACAGCTGCATACATTGTTGCCGCGATCCTGTTTATCTTCAGTCTGGCCGGGCTTTCAAAACATGAAACGTCTCGCCGGGGTAACAACCTCGGTATCGCCGGGATGGCGATTGCTTTAATTGCAACTATCTTTGGACCGGATACTGGCAACGTTGGCTGGATCTTACTGGCAATGGTCATCGGTGGGGCGATTGGTATCCGTCTGGCGAAGAAGGTTGAAATGACCGAAATGCCGGAACTGGTGGCGATCCTGCATAGCTTCGTTGGTCTGGCGGCGGTGTTGGTTGGTTTTAACAGCTATCTGCATCACGACGCGGAAATGGCGCCGATTCTGGTGAATATTCACCTGACGGAAGTGTTCCTCGGCATCTTCATCGGTGCGGTAACCTTCACGGGGTCAGTCGTGGCGTTCGGTAAGCTGTGCGGTAAAATTTCGTCTAAACCGCTGATGCTGCCAAACCGTCACAAAATGAACCTGGCGGCACTGGTTGTTTCCTTCCTGCTGCTGATTGTGTTTGTTCGCACTGAAAGCGTTGGCCTGCAAGTTCTGGCATTGCTGATAATGACCGCCATTGCGTTGGTTTTCGGCTGGCATTTGGTGGCTTCCATCGGTGGCGCAGATATGCCCGTGGTGGTGTCGATGCTGAACTCTTATTCTGGTTGGGCAGCGGCAGCGGCGGGCTTTATGCTCAGTAATGACCTGCTGATTGTGACCGGTGCGCTGGTCGGTTCTTCGGGTGCCATCCTTTCTTACATCATGTGTAAGGCGATGAACCGTTCCTTTATCAGCGTCATTGCGGGTGGTTTCGGCACAGATGGTTCTTCCACCGGTGACGATCAGGAAGTTGGCGAGCATCGCGAAATCACTGCGGAAGAGACGGCAGAATTGCTGAAAAACTCGCACTCGGTGATCATCACCCCAGGCTACGGCATGGCGGTCGCGCAGGCGCAATATCCGGTGGCAGAAATCACCGAGAAATTGCGTGCCCGTGGTATCAATGTGCGTTTCGGTATTCACCCGGTTGCAGGTCGATTACCGGGGCATATGAACGTATTGCTGGCAGAAGCGAAAGTGCCGTATGACATCGTGCTGGAAATGGACGAGATCAACGATGACTTTGCTGATACCGATACTGTGCTGGTGATTGGCGCTAACGATACGGTTAACCCGGCGGCGCAGGATGATCCGAAGAGTCCGATTGCTGGTATGCCTGTGCTGGAAGTGTGGAAAGCACAGAACGTGATTGTCTTTAAACGCTCGATGAAC
Organism: Escherichia sp. MR; assembly: GCF_005280595.1. Taxonomy (NCBI): domain Bacteria; kingdom Pseudomonadati; phylum Pseudomonadota; class Gammaproteobacteria; order Enterobacterales; family Enterobacteriaceae; genus Escherichia; species Escherichia sp. MR. The sequence continues at coordinate 17,464 of NZ_SZVK01000046.1, forward strand.
ACCGGCTATGCTGGCGTGCAAAACCCGCTGTTCTTCAAAGAAAATACCCACATGCTGTTTGGTGACGCCAAAGCCAGCGTGGATGCAATCCTGAAAGCCCTGTAACCCTGACGGCCTCTGCGGAGGCCGTTACTCTTTATTGAGATCGCTTAACAGGACGGCGATGCTTTGGCCTCCCGCCGTTTGTTCAAGCGCAATTTTGACAATAATCGTCAACGGCACGGAAAGCAGCATTCCCACCGGTCCTAACAACCATCCCCAAAAAATTAACGACAAAAAAACTACCAGTGTGGAAAGCCCCAGTCCGCGCCCCATGATGCGCGGCTCCAGAATATTGCCGAAGACCAGATTAATCAGCAGATATCCCGCCAGTACCAGTAACGCCTCATAGAAACCATTAAACACCAGTACCTGAGCGATAGGGGGGATAGCCGCGAGAACCGAACCAATGTTAGGGATGTAATTAAGCGCGAAGGCCAGTAATCCCCAGACAAAAGCGAAGCGAACATCGAGTGCGGCGAGCATCGCCCAGGCGACCAGACCGGTGATGATGCTGATGGCTGTTTTCAGCACCAGGTAATGCGACACACTGTCAATGGCGCGCTGGATCGCCGCCATACCTTCGACCGGGCGCGCCATCATTTGCTGGAGTTTGCCGGGAAGTTGTGGCACTTCGAGCAGCATAAACAGCACCGTCAGCAACAATAAAAATATGGATGACATGGCATTAGATAACTGTGTCAGCAAGTTGGTGAGCAACGTCATCGCCGCGTTCGGATCAATGTAATGCGCCAGTTGGTCAACCGAGACATCAATACCCGCGCGTTGTAATAAAGGCTCCAGAACTTGCAGAGGCTTTATGATTGAGCTGCGATACTGTGGCAAAGTGCGGGTCAGCTCATTAAGCGTTGAGCCGAGATAGGCCAGTAATAGCACCATCGCCATCACGATGATTATCATTAAAATCGACACAGCCAACACACGCGGCACGCGCCAACGAACCATGCGTTGTACCAGCGGATGAAGAATGACTGCGATAAATAGGGCAAGGATAAAGGGTACGATGATATCGGCGGCAAAACGGATACCGCAGAGAATAATGACCAGCATTCCCAACATAATGACTATTTTTAGACCATTGAGCGTGATGATCGGCTTTGCCATGCGTATCCCCGTTTTTTCTTCCTTCGCTAATAATATTTTCTTTTTAGCCGTGGCATTATAACGAAAATCAAACTCCTCAGGTAAAGAAATGAAAATGTTTTGAGTTAATTCTTAAGCTATGATACAAATCAGACGTGTACAACTACCGAGGACAATTATCATCCGCGATGACGAGAAGCAACACTGCGGATAATTGTAATATTATGGACAATTTGTTCAGGACGTTATTTTCTACATTTACTCATTTTCGTACCTCAACCACCATCTTGCTCGCAGGTGAGCAACACTGGCGCAACGCGCTTTAGTCCCTTCCTCTGCCAAAGCTGGCGCTCTGCGTTGGGCTGAATACTTTTCTTTTGGTTTCGCTGAGTCGAGCGAATGTTAAAATAATTCTCTTGCAGGGGAAGGACGATGTATATTTATTGGGTTTTATTAGGTCTGGCTATTGCCACAGAAATTACCGGCACGCTGTCAATGAAATGGGCGAGCGTTAGTGAGGGAAGCGGCGGTTTTATTTTAATGCTGGTGATGATTTCGCTGTCATATATATTTCTCTCTTTCGCCGTGAAACAAATAGCACTTGGCGTGGCTTATGCTCTGTGGGAAGGTATCGGTATTTTATTTATTACGCTATTTAGTGTTCTGTTATTTGACGAAAGCTTATCGCTGCTAAAAATTGCCGGGTTAACAACCCTGGTGCTCGGGATTGTGTTGATTAAATCTGGTACTCGCAAAGTGCGTAAACCCTCGCTGGAGGTGAAGCATGGCGCAGTTTGAATGGGTTCACGCCGCCTGGCTGGCACTGGCAATCGTGCTGGAAATCATTGCTAACGTCTTTTTGAAATATTCTGACGGCTTTCGCCGCAAAGTCTATGGCTTGCTTTCGCTGGCAGCGGTGCTTGCGGCCTTTAGCTCACTCTCCCAGGCAGTAAAGGGCATAGATTTGTCGGTGGCGTATGCGTTGTGGGGCGGGTTTGGTATTGCTGCCACGTTAGCCGCTGGTTGGATCTTGTTTGGTCAACGTTTAAATCGCAAAGGCTGGGTTGGTCTGGTCTTGCTGTTGGCTGGAATGATTATGGTGAAACTCGCCTGATGACCACGCTGCCCGATAATGCGGGCAGCGTTTGAACGTTATTTCCGGGTCAGTTCTTCGAGTTTGTCGCGAAAACCGGTGACAGAAATGGCCCGGTTATCGGCGCGCCAGCGATCTTTTGCTGCAGGAGCTGAACTTTGTACCCCAATTAACTGCCAGCCGTCATCAGTATGAAGCATCAGTGGCGAACCACTGTCACCTGGTAGGGTATCGCACTGGTGCGACATTACCGAGGTTTGCGCCCAGCCGGTTATTTCGCAATTTTGATGACTGTACAACGTATCGAGATGATCTTCAGGGTATCCCGCCTGAGTCACTTTACGACCCGCAGCTTTTAATGCAGCGGTAAGCGCGGTTTTATCTCCCTCAAATAACGGCAACGGCGTAATGCCCGAAGGGGGATTGCGCAGCACAATCAAACCGAAATCCCACGGCGCGGCTGCGGGGGGAACAATCCAGCCATCCCCATCCGGCTTTAACCGCTTCCCTAGCGTCGGATCAACGCGGCCTTCGATGTCGTGGATCTCATAGCGCCAAAGACCTTTATTTGACACAAAACGCAACGCAACTGCTTTATCCGCTTTGCCCTTCGGCGGCGTTAATAAACAGTGTCCTGCCGTTAATGCCAGGTTCGGCGCAATTAGCGTCGCCGTACACAAATTGCCGCTGGCCGTTTCTAGTTGCCCAACCGCATCCCACGGCGATTGGCTCGTGTTATTTACTGATACACGATCATCATGACCAAAAAATAGGGTGCTGACCTCATTATTGGTCGATTTATGATCGTCCGGTTTATCCGCAAACACAAATGCAGATGTCAGACTAATTGCACCCAGTACTACAGCAATGGTTGTACGCATATCACACTCTGGTGAGTAATTATGATTATTAAAAGCAAACCCTCGTAAATACTATAGACGGGACGGGATGAAAGTGGGAGTAAAATCAGATAACTACGCTCAGGAAAGATAAAAACAGGTGGCAATCAGGGCGCATAAAATAAGGGTGATAAGAATGAACTCAAAGCGATAACGGCCCACCATAGTACCCTCCGCTAAAGGCGGTGTTAAACGTTATTCGTTTAACACCGTAATTTTCAGGCGCGAGGGGGCGCGCCATTATTACTGCCGAAAACTTACGCGGCTGGTTGTACAACTGGTTTTGCAGATTGCTGCTGGCTGTGTTTTTTGCTGTGCTTTTTGGCTGCCTGTGCTTTTTGCTCAGGCGCTTTCTGTTCATTTTTCGCTTTTTTATGATGCTTTTTAGCCGCCTGCGCTTTTTGGGCAGGCGCCGCTTTATGCTGTTTTTTATGATGCGTTGTTTTTGCAGCCGCTGCTTTGGTGACTGTAGCAGTCGGAGCAGGCGTGGTCGCAGTTTCTGCAGCAAATGCGACAGAAGAGAGACCCATAGTAGCGGCAACCACCAGAGCTAATACTTTTTTCATTGTCATACCCTCAATTTTGTTTTTTATGCAACCCCACTGCGGGGCCGATGTCATGACTATATCTCTGGAAGTGACAGGTTTCCGTGAGTGGTTGGTTTCGGCATGTAACGATATGTACAAAGCGGATAACGATGACGAAGGAAATAATAACGCATTGTGATGTAAGGCGAATTTCCCACCAATATCGGTAGTATTGAAATACTTAACTTTTTCACTACCTATAAATTGGTAGAATCACTGTGTATTTGCAATAAATGACACACAGCAAAATGAATCCGCTAATTTGGGTATTTATTATCCTGATGACGTTAGATGCTCTGCGAGAAATGGCAGGCGCTTCGTCTATTTTGGGGTGGTTATTAACGTTGAGTTGAGCAAGCAATAAGTCCGGACAGAAATTTAACACATCGTCCGGACTTATTTTTTCAGGCGTGCAGCCGATGATGTAAACGTGTTCCGACCAGAATAGCGACCACCAGCATCAGGGCAATAAATGCACCGACGCCGTTCCAGCCATAGTTATGCCAGAAGACGCCACCTAATGTTCCGGCAATGCTTGAACCCAGGTAGTAACAGAATAGATAAAGCGAGGAAGCCTGGCCTTTGGCGCGTTTAGCACGAGGGCCAATCCAGCTACTGGCAACAGAATGAGCGGCAAAAAATCCGCTTGAGAAAAGCATCATACCGATAAAAATGAGCCAAAGTGAGCTGAACAATGTCAGGATAAGACCCAAAAGCATAACACCTGTCGAAAATAACATCACCGGGCCACGACCGAAGCGGGTAGTCATGGTGCCTGCTTTTGGCGAACTCCAGGTGCCTGTCAAATAGACCAGCGATAATAACCCAACCACTGCCTGGCTAACATGCCATGGGGAGAGCATCAACCGATAGCCGATGTAATTAAACAGCGTTACGAATGAGCCCATCAGCAAAAAACCTTCGACGAATAATAAGGGGAGTCCCCGATCGCGCCAGTGCAGACGGAAGTTAATAAACAGTGTTTTTGGGCGCAGCGAAGAAGGACGGAAATGACGTGATTCCGGGAGAATTTTCCAGAACATTAACGCCGAGGTCAGGGCGAAACAGCCGATAGCCGCCAGCGCAATTCGCCAGTTAAAGAAGTCAGTAAATACACCGCTGATTAAGCGCCCGCTCATGCCGCCAATCGAGTTGCCGCTGATATACAGTCCCATTGAAAAGGCCACAAAACTGGGGTGGATCTCTTCGCTAAGGTAGGTCATACCAACAGCAGCTACACCACTTAACGACAGGCCAATCAAGGCGCGCATAATCAAAATGCCGTGCCAGCTGGTCATCATTGTCGAAAGTAACGTACAGATGGAGGCCAACAGTAGCGCCGTCACCATCACTGGCTTGCGACCAATGGCATCGGATAGCGGGCCAGTAAACAGCAAACCGATAGCTAACATCGCCGTTGAAATGGACAGTGAAATACTACTGTTAGCAGGCGTTAAGCCAAATTCTTGCGAAAGCACCGGAAGAATAGGTTGCACGCAATAGAGAAGCGCGAAGGTTGCCAGCCCGGCAGAGAATAGCGCCAGGGTGACACGCATAAATTGCGGTGTACCGCGTTTAATGAATTCGTTTGGCTGGGAAAGGGGTTGCTCGTCAGTGTCGCTTGCCGGAGCGCCATCAACAGTTGTAGTACGACTCACTTGAAATCCTTGCTAATTATGCCCGTGATGTGGGATTAGGAATAGAGTAGGAAAATCGAATTGTTATGTCTAATATATTAATAATCTCAAATAAGATGTTTAAGATATGAATATTGAATTGCGTCACCTCCGGTACTTTGTTGCCGTTGCGGAAGAGCTGCATTTTGGACGCGCGGCTGCCCGCCTGAACATTTCGCAACCGCCGCTAAGTCAGCAGATTCAGGCTCTGGAGCAACAAATTGGCGCGCGACTGTTGGCACGAACCAACCGCAGCGTGCTGCTTACGGCAGCAGGAAAGCAGTTCCTTGCTGATAGTCGGCAAATCCTGTCTATGGTGGATGACGCAGCCGCTCGCGCTGAGCGTCTGCATCAGGGAGAAGCGGGAGAGTTACGCATTGGCTTTACCTCGTCGGCACCCTTTATTCGCGCAGTGTCTGATACCTTATCGCTATTTCGCTGTGAATTTCCTGATGTCCATTTGCAGACGCGTGAGATGAATACTCGCGAGCAAATAGACCCTCTTACCGAAGGGACGCTCGATATGGGGTTGTTACGAAACACCGTGTTGCCGGAGACGCTGGATCACGCGGTTATTGTGCATGAACCGCTTATGGCGATGATCCCGCACGATCATCCTTTGGCAAATAAACCGAAGGTAACGCTGGCGGAACTGGCAAAAGAACCGTTTGTTTTTTTTGATCCGCACGTAGGGACAGGGCTGTATGACGACATTATTGGCCTGATGCGGCGTTATAATCTGACTCCGGTCATCACCCAGGAAGTGGGCGAGGCGATGACGATCATCGGTCTGGTTTCCGCCGGTCTTGGTGTTTCGATTTTGCCCGCCTCTTTTAAACGTGTCCAACTCAATGAAATGCGCTGGTTACCTATTGCTGAAGAGGATGCGGTTTCTGAAATGTGGCTGGTTTGGCCAAAGCATCGTGAACAAAGCCCGGCAGCGCGAAACTTTCGTATTCAGCTGATGAATGCACTCCGGTGAGGGATAATTCAGCAAAAAAAACCGAAAAATGTGCTGTCAATCACATGACGAAGTAAAAATTTGACGACGCATATTGAAGTACTTCACCATAACCTACAGATTATTTCGGAGCGCGAAAATATAGGGAGTATGCGGTGGTTGCTGAAAACCAGCCTGGGCACATTGATCAAATAAAGCAGACCAACGCGGGCGCGGTTTACCGCCTGATTGATCAGCTTGGTCCAGTTTCGCGTATCGATCTTTCCCGGCTGGCGCAACTGGCGCCAGCCAGTATCACCAAAATTGTCCGTGAAATGCTCGAAGCGCACCTGGTGCAAGAGCTGGAAATTAAAGAAGCGGGGAACCGTGGTCGTCCAGCGGTGGGGCTAGTGGTTGAAACCGAAGCCTGGCACTATCTTTCTTTGCGCATTAGTCGCGGGGAGATTTTCCTTGCCCTGCGCGATCTGAGCAGCAAACTGGTGGTGGAAGAGTCGCAGGAGCTGGCGTTGAAAGATGACTCGCCACTGCTGGATCGCATCATTAATCATATTGATCAGTTTTTTATCCGCCATCAGAAAAAACTGGAGCGTCTAACTTCGATTGCCATAACCTTGCCGGGAATTATTGATACGGAAAATGGCATTGTGCATCGTATGCCGTTCTATGAGGACGTAAAAGAGATGCCGCTCGGCGAAGTACTGGAGCAGCACACCGGTGTACCGGTTTATATTCAGCATGATATTAGCGCATGGACGATGGCTGAGGCCTTGTTCGGCGCATCACGCGGAGCACGCGATGTGATTCAGGTGGTGATTGATCACAACGTGGGTGCTGGTGTGATTACCGATGGTCATTTGCTACACGCGGGAAGCAGTAGCCTTGTGGAAATTGGTCACACTCAGGTCGATCCCTACGGGAAACGCTGTTATTGCGGTAACCACGGCTGCCTGGAAACCATTGCTAGTGTTGATAGTATTCTTGAGCTTGCACAATTACGTTTGAATCAATCTATGAGTTCGATGTTACATGGGCAGCCATTAACTGTGGATTCATTGTGTCTGGCTGCGTTGCAGGGCGATCTGCTGGCAAAAGATATTATTACTGGCGTGGGGACGCACGTCGGGCGAATTCTTGCCATTATGGTGAATTTATTCAACCCACAAAAAATACTGATTGGTTCGCCGCTAAGCAAAGCTGCAGAGATCCTGTTCCCTGTAATTTCTGACAGTATCCGTCAGCAGGCGCTTCCCGCCTACAGCCAGCATATTAGCGTCGAGAGCACCCAGTTCTCTAATCAGGGGACGATGGCGGGGGCGGCGTTGGTAAAAGACGCGATGTATAACGGTTCTTTGTTGATTCGTCTGTTGCAGGGTTAACATTTTTTAACTGTTCTACCAAAATTTGCGCTATCTCAAATTGAGCCAGGAACGCATAACTTAGACTTCCAAAGTTGAATTATTTTCCTGGCTTATATTTGTGAAGCATAACGGTGGAGTTAGTGATGCTGAAGCGTTTCTTTATAACAGGTACAGACACTTCTGTGGGGAAAACAGTGGTTTCCCGCGCATTGCTACAAGCGTTAGCCTCCCAGGGAAAAACGGTTGCGGGGTATAAACCCGTGGCGAAGGGGAGCAAAGAGACACCTGATGGGCTACGTAATAAAGATGCCCTGGTGTTGCAGAGTGTTTCATCAATTGAACTGCCTTATGAAGCAGTCAATCCCATAGCGTTAAGCGAAGAAGAAAGCAGTGTGGCGCACAGTTGCCCGATCAATTACACCCTTATTTCAAATGGCCTGGCTAATCTGACTGATAAAGTCGACCATGTGGTTGTTGAAGGTACTGGTGGCTGGCGTAGCCTGATGAATGACCTGCGTCCGCTCTCTGAATGGGTGGTTCAGGAGCAGCTACCCGTGTTGATGGTGGTAGGTATTCAGGAAGGTTGTATTAACCATGCGCTTCTGACCGCACAGGCGATTGCCAACGACGGACTGCCGCTGATTGGCTGGGTGGCTAACCGTATCAACCCAGGGTTAGCACATTACGCTGAAATCATTGATGTATTGGGTAAAAAACTCCCGGCACCGCTTATTGGTGAGCTTCCTTATCTGCCTCGCGCAGAACAGCGTGAACTGGGGCAATATATCCGCTTATCCATGCTGCGTAGTGTGCTGGCGGTAGATAGAGTCACGATGTAACGTCCGCGACATTACTGACGCAATCACACAAGCAATCAATAAACCGGGGAGTAGCTGATACTCCCCGGTCATTTCACATATCATCAGTGTCGACATAATGGGCGCATGTGTAGTCGCAGCCAGTAGTGTTGCCATCCCGGTTAGCCCAAGTAAAAGCGTAATTCCTTCACTGTCAGTAAACCATAACCCCAGGCTCCGGGCATACAACATGCCAATTGCCAGTCCGATAAATAAGGTCGGCGTAAACACGCCCCCAGGCGCGCCGGAACCACTGCTGGCCAGCACGGCAACTAGCTTGCAGAGGAAGATCACGGCAATGCCCATAAACAGTGGCGGGGCTGTTAAAAAGGATTGCACCGTACTATAGCCGTTGCCCCACACGGCAGGAGTGAGCAGGGAAAGCAGACCCACGATTAACCCTCCCAATGCCAGTTGCCAGGGCGGTGCAAGTTTTAGATTAATAAAACCCTGATGACTGGCGTTCATTAGCTTTAAAAACAATGGACCGCACAAACCCATCAGCACGCCTGTACTGATAATCAGTGCATAGTCACGAGCCTGAATCATCATGGAGAGTTGCACGCTGTAGAGCAAAGCATTGCTGTGATTAAGAAGATTGCTAATAAGCAATGCCACTACGGCAGAGATTACTACTGGTGCAAGGGAGGCCAGCATCATGGTGCCAAACAATACTTCGGCAATAAATAAACTCCCGGCAAGTGGGGCGCGATAGGCTGCTGCCATCCCCGCAGCCGCGCCACAGGCAATCCACAATTTCCACTCTTCGCGTGGGGTAAAACGTTGGGCAAACCAGGATGCAGCAAGTGCCGCCAACAGGATCATCGCACCTTCACGACCAATGGCGCTGCCGCTGGTCACCACCAGCAAAGAAGCGAAGGATTTAATCAGACTGGTGGCGTAATCAAACTGCCCATCGGTTTGTAACGCCTCCATATAATCGGTAGGCGCATGGGGGCGTTGTTGAGTGAGTTTCTGCCAACCCATCAGCAACAAACCAGCCGCCAGTCCGCCGAGCGCCGGCGTTAGCAGCCGACGCCACGGAGAAAGGTTCGTTGCTGCATTGACCAGACTGCCGGAGTCATTATTGAGGAACAGCCACTCCAGTAGCAGCATCGCATGACGAAACCCTGCAACGGCAAAGGCCGCCAGAATGCCTACGACCATTGCGATAAGCAGGCGGCGGAACATGGTGCGCAGATCCGGGTAGACATGTAGATGTTGCATGAGCAGAAACGGCAAATTAAACACGGGTCTCTATTTTGCGGGAAAAGAAGCCTGGCGCAAAAGCTGTGCGTGCTTTATGTGGTATTAAGCGTGACGTTGTCACTTACTGGAGCCGAAAGGCGTGCAGTTTACGCCCTTCGGTCTTACTCAGGATTATTCAGCGAAACAGGGGTTTTACCGCGACAGGAATCAGCAACTGTGACTGCCATTGTGTCAGCGTTAAACGAGCCAGCTCACCGAGCGTGCGATAAAAAGGGTGTTCCGCCTTCTCGATAAACACCTCAAGAAAGCGTGTTGACCACGGTAAAAGATGCCAGGCCAACAACTCTTCGCACTCGGTCTGACGACCGTTCTCTGCCAGCCATGCTGCCATCAACAGCAGCGAACCAAAATGATCTTCCGGTTCGTTTTGTTTCATTTCAAACTGAATGCCTTTTTCGCGCATCCATTGACGAAGCGCCAAAGTAGAATCGCCAAACAGCACCGATTCGCGATCCAGCCAGACAGATCCCCACGGAGGAGAGGGTAGCGCCCACGGCCCGACAAATAATCGTTGCCAGGCCTGAGTACGCGACTCTTCACATTCTTCCCTAAAAGCCGTTGCCAGCGGCGCTAATGACGTTTGTGATAAAGGCCACTGGGTGACCCAATCGTCACTGGTTAGCGCAGAAACCAGTGGAGAGGCTTCTTTACTCTCAGGAGCGTAATAAAACAGCGCGCCCAGCACGCGCGCCGCGACAGAAAAATTATCTTGTTGTGAGAAATGCGTCATTCCTATCATCCTGAAACGTGCGGTTTATCCCGCACCAATTTGTTAACCTGCGATGGTCATTCCGGACGTCATGTGCAGGCCATAAACGAGCGCACGCCCGATCATCTCACCGCAGGTGTCCCAGCTAGCGGACACTGCCTGCGCATAACAATACCACACGGCATGCCTGATATGATGCGTAAGCATCGTATCAGGCAGTCACAGGTTTATTAATGCGATTCCGCAGGCTCATTATCATGGGTTGGCTGGGTGTGGGCAGAAACATTACCGCTGGTGGTGCGGGTGTAGAGAATTTTATGCGTGTCGTTAGCGCAATGCCCGACGACCTGTGAATCAGGCTGGTCGACCTGATCATTCGGCACAATACTTAAAGTGAAGCCACTTTCTGGTACGCCGTTATTGATAATACGCTGTGAAATATCACTTTTTATGCGCTCACATGAATCCGACGCGGCGAGCACTGTGGATGAGGCCAGGGTGAGCAGAAGTGCGGCACTGCAGGCTATGATTTTCATCATTGGCTCCTTACATGAATATTACTAAATAAGCATAGCATTTCACGTGTAAATTACTGTATTTACTACTATGATTGAGAATCATCTCTACTGTCTGGTGATTGATGTGAATTACAAATTACTGCCATGTTTGCTTGCGATAATACTCACAGGATGTGACCGTACAGAGGTAACTCTTTCATTAACGCCAGAAATGGCCAGTTTCTCTAATGAATTTGATTTTGACCCGCTGCGTGGGCCGGTTAAAGATTTCACTCAGACGTTAATGAATGAGCAAGGGGAAATCACGAAACGTGTTTCGGGGAATTTATCGGAAGAGGGCTGTTTTGATTCCCTCGAATTACTGGATCTGGAAAATAATACCGTGATTACCCTGGTGTTGGATGCAAATTATTATCGGGATGCACAGACGCTGGAGAAAAGAGTACGTCTACAGGGAAAATGCCAGTTAGCAGAATTACCTTCTGCCGGTGTAAGTTGGGAAACTGATGATAATGGTTTCGTGGTTAAGGCCAGCAGCAAACAGATGCAGATGGAATATCACTATGATGATCAGGGTTATCCGCTGGGGAAAACGACGAAAAGTAACGACAAAACGTTATCTGTCAGCGCCACGCCATCAACGGACCCGATCAAAAAACTGGATTATACGGCAATTACTTTACTGAATAATCAACAGGTTGGTAATGTCAGACAGACTTGTGAATATGACAGCCACGCGAATCCAGTGGACTGCCAATTAATCATTGTGGATGAGGGAGTAAAACCCGCCGTCGAACGGGTTTACACCATCAAAAATACCATTGATTATTATTAATACTATTGCGCGGTCGGTTTTAGTAGAGTTTGCCCTTGCGTTTTATGTTCCGCCAGATACTGATGCTGGAATATGCACATGCGAATGGCATTACGATATTGACCGTTAATAAAGAATTCATGCATCAGTTCACCTTCGACCGTAAAACCGAGCTTACGATATATATGAATCGCTTTCTCATTCTCTTTATCAACAATCAGATAAAGCTTATAAAGATTAAGAACAGTGAAACCATAATCCATCGCTAATTTCGCGGCGCGGGTTGCCAGACCTTTACCTTGGTATTCCGGGGAGATGATTATCTGAAATTCTGCGCGGCGATGGACGTGGTTAATTTCTACCAGTTCCACCAGACCTGCCTTTTCGCCATCACATTCCACGACGAAACGACGTTCACTCTGATCGTGAATATGTTTATCGTACAGATCAGAGAGTTCAACGAAGGCTTCGTAGGGCTCCTCAAACCAGTAACGCATCACGCTGGCGTTATTGTCGAGTTGATGCACATAGCGTAAATCTTCACGCTCCAGCGGACGTAGCTTAACACTGTGGGCGCTAGTCATAACGTGTCCTTACATTCCTTATATCAATAACAGGTTAGGGGATGATTACGCGACCAGTACGACGATCCAGGCAGCGTAAAGTATTCGGCTCCCAGTAGGCATTAATGTTGGCACTCTGCTCGCATTTATCGCGGTTATCAAATGCGGCGTCGGCTTTATCCCATTCTTTCTCGGTGCGTTTGTTGATTTTTTGACGCAGATTACGCGTGTCATTCCATTGCTCTTTTTCCATTGCTGCCTGCTGGCGACTCTGTGCGCTGTCGCCAGATTCAATCACCAGTTTGTTGGTTTCTGCATGGGTAGTTGCGCTAAATGCCAGTGCGCAAGGCAGCAGAAAAGCGAGCAGGCTGAGTTTTTTGCAGAGAGTGATATTCATGATCTATTCCTTACATGAATGATTAAGGGCGATTTTACACGATCCACTGTGAACGCGAAACGTACCAGAGGATGTCTATGTTGATGATATTATGTCGTCCTATAAATATACATGATGTCAATGAGTGACAAAGATGATTAAAACAACGTTACTGTTTTTTGCTACCGCTTTGTGTGAAATCATTGGTTGTTTTTTGCCCTGGCTGTGGCTGAAACGGAATGCCAGTGTCTGGTTGTTGGTTCCGGCGGGAATTTCCCTGGCGCTTTTCGTCTGGCTGTTAACGTTGCATCCAGCAGCAAGTGGGCGAGTTTATGCAGCATATGGCGGTGTTTATGTCTGTACGGCGCTCCTGTGGCTGCGGGTTGTGGATGGAGTGAAGCTCAGTCTCTACGACTGGACGGGAGCGATAATTGCACTTTTCGGCATGTTGATTATTGTTGCTGGCTGGGGACGCGCCTGACTTATCTGATATAACTCATGTTTTGTTATCAATAATATACGCACTAGTCGATCCCCGAAAAAACAATAAAGTTTGACTGTTTTTAGAACTATTCACGGCGCAAATATGCGCCTTTTTTTGTGATCGCTCTGGCTTTTCTTGATCTTAATGCTTGTATGGTAGTAGCTCAGTTGCGTAGATTTCATGCATCACGACAAGCGATGCAAGGAATAGAACATGAAGATCGTAGGGGCTGAAGTTTTTGTTACCTGTCCGGGACGTAATTTCGTCACCTTAAAAATCACCACCGAGGACGGTATTACCGGTCTTGGTGATGCCACTCTGAACGGGCGCGAACTTTCCGTTGCGTCCTATTTGCAGGATCATATCTGTCCGCAACTTATAGGCCGCGATGCCCATCGTATCGAAGATATCTGGCAGTTTTTCTATAAAGGCGCTTACTGGCGTCGCGGCCCTGTCACCATGTCGGCTATTTCCGCTGTTGATATGGCGCTGTGGGACATTAAAGCCAAAGCCGCAAACATGCCGCTTTACCAACTGTTAGGTGGGGCTTCCCGTGAAGGCGTAATGGTCTATTGTCATACCACCGGTCACAGTGTTGATGAAGCACTGGATGATTACGCTCGCCATCAAGAACTGGGATTCAAAGCTATCCGCGTGCAGTGCGGTATTCCCGGTATGAAAACGACTTACGGTATGTCCAAAGGAAAAGGGCTGGCTTATGAACCCGCGACCAAAGGGCAGTGGCCAGAAGAGCAGTTGTGGTCAACGGAAAAATATCTCGACTTTATGCCAAAACTGTTCGACGCAGTGCGCAATAAGTTTGGCTTTAATGAGCATGTACTGCATGACATGCACCATCGTTTAACACCCATTGAGGCGGCACGCTTTGGCAAAAGTATTGAAGATTATCGCCTGTTCTGGATGGAAGATCCGACACCCGCAGAAAACCAGGAATGCTTCCGACTCATTCGCCAACATACCGTAACGCCAATTGCGGTGGGTGAAGTCTTTAACAGCATCTGGGACTGCAAACAGCTGATTGAAGAACAACTCATCGACTATATCCGTACAACGCTGACCCACGCTGGCGGCATCACAGGTATGCGCAGAATTGCCGATTTTGCTTCGCTTTACCAGGTACGTACTGGTTCACATGGTCCTTCCGATTTGTCGCCAGTCTGCATGGCTGCGGCGTTGCACTTTGACCTGTGGGTGCCGAATTTCGGCGTCCAGGAGTATATGGGCTATTCAGAACAAATGCTTGAAGTCTTCCCGCACAACTGGAGCTTCGATAACGGCTATATGCATCCTGGTGATAAGCCAGGCATTGGCATCGAATTCGATGAAAAGCTGGCGGCAAAATATCCCTACGAACCTGCCTATCTACCAGTCGCACGTCTGGAAGATGGCACGCTATGGAACTGGTAAGGAGTCATACAATAATGAAAAGTATTTTAATTGAAAAACCGAATCAACTGGCGATTATCGAACGTGAAATTCCGACCCCGGCAGTGGGTGAAGTACGAGTAAAAGTGAAACTCGCGGGAATTTGTGGATCGGATAGTCACATTTATCGCGGTCATAATCCGTTTGCGAAATATCCGCGTGTCATTGGTCACGAATTTTTTGGTGTGATTGATGCCGTAGGTGAAGGTGTGGATAACGCCAGAGTTGGCGAACGTGTTGCGGTAGATCCCGTAGTCAGCTGCGGACATTGTTATCCATGCTCAATGGGTAAACCCAACGTTTGCACAACTTTAGCTGTATTAGGTGTTCACGCTGATGGCGGTTTTAGCGAATATGCAGTCGTTCCGGCGAAGAATGCGTGGAAAATTCCCGATGGGGTGGCTGATCAGTTCGCTGTAATGATCGAACCTTTTACCATTGCGGCGAACGTTACTGGACACGGTCAGCCGACTGAAGATGACACCGTGCTGGTTTATGGTGCCGGCCCGATTGGTCTGACTATCGTTCAGGTATTGAAAGGTGTTTATAACGTTAAAAATGTGATTGTCGCCGATCGTATTGATGAACGACTGGATAAAGCGAAAGAGAGCGGGGCAGACTGGGCGATTAATAACAGCCAGACATCGCTTGGCGAAATATTCGCTGAAAAGGGAATCAAACCAACATTAATTATTGATGCTGCTTGCCATCCTTCCATTTTGAAAGAAGCGGTTATGCTGGCTTCTCCGGCGGCACGAATTGTGTTAATGGGCTTCTCCAGTGAACCGTCTGAAGTCATTCAGCAGGGAATTACCGGCAAGGAACTCTCTATTTTTTCTTCCCGGTTAAATGCCAATAAATTCCCGGTAGTTATCGACTGGTTAAGCAAAGGGTTAATTAATCCTGATAAATTAATTACCCATACATTTGATTATCTGCATGTTGCTGATGCCATTTCATTATTTGAAAAGGATCAAAAGCATTGTTGCAAAGTTTTACTCACATTTTCTGAATAATACCAATAATAGCGAATAAGCATTACGCATCTTACCTCTTATTTAGAGATAACAATTATGACAATAGATAAACATGAAAGAAGCACTAAGGATTTAGTGAAGGCAGCGGTATCAGGATGGTTAGGTACGGCACTTGAATTTATGGATTTTCAGTTATACTCGCTCGGTGCAGCGTTAGTATTCCATGAAATATTTTTTCCGGAATCGTCAACCGCAATGGCGTTAATTCTGGCAATGGGAACTTACGGTGCTGGTTATGTTGCACGTATTGTCGGAGCATTTATTTTCGGCAAAATGGGCGACAGAATAGGGCGTAAAAAAGTGCTCTTTATTACCATCACCATGATGGGGATCTGTACTACCTTAATTGGTGTGTTGCCGACCTATGCGCAGATTGGTGTTTTTGCGCCAATCTTGCTGGTGACGTTGCGTATTATTCAGGGGCTGGGGGCAGGTGCGGAAATTTCCGGTGCCGGTACGATGCTGGCGGAATATGCGCCGAAAGGTAAGCACGGAATTATCTCCTCATTTGTGGCTATGGGTACTAACTGCGGAACCTTGAGCGCAACGGCAATCTGGGCCTTTATGTTCTTTATTCTTAGTAAAGAAGAACTGCTGGCATGGGGATGGCGTATACCGTTCCTGGCGAGCGTTGTCGTGATGGTCTTTGCTATCTGGTTGCGAATGAACCTGAAAGAAAGCCCGGTTTTTGAGAAGGTTAACGACAGCAACCAACCTACAGCAAAACCTGCACCTGTCGGTAGCATGTTCCAGAGCAAATCCTTCTGGCTGGCAACAAGTCTGCGTTTTGGACAGGCAGGAAACTCAGGTCTGATTCAAACTTTCCTTGCTGGTTATTTAGTGCAAACTTTGCTGTTTAATAAAGCAATTCCCACAGATGCATTAATGATCAGTTCTATTATCGGTTTTATGACGATTCCTTTCCTCGGTTGGTTATCCGATAAAATTGGCCGTCGTATTCCTTATATCATTATGAATACTTCAGCTATTGTCCTGGCGTGGCCAATGCTTTCTATCATTGTAGATAAAAGCTATGCACCGGGCACCATCATGATTGCTCTCATTGTGATTCACAACTGTGCGGTGTTGGGATTATTTGCCCTGGAAAACATTACCATGGCAGAGATGTTCGGCTGTAAAAACCGCTTTACCCGAATGGCAATATCTAAAGAAATTGGTGGTCTTATCGCTTCAGGGTTTGGTCCTATTCTGGCCGGTATTTTCTGTAACATGACAGGATCCTGGTATCCGATTGCAATAATGATTATGGCGGTGATGCTGCCAACTTACTGATTTAGTGTATGATGGTGTTTTTGAGGTGCTCCAGTGGCTTCTGTTTCTATCAG
>NZ_SZVK01000047.1:0-34565 GCF_005280595.1 Escherichia sp. MR
GAACGGTCTGCGTTGTCGGGAAGATACGTGATCTGATCCTTCAACTCAGCAAAAGTTCGATTTATTCAACAAAGCCCTTCCTGACTGCAATTTCTATTAAGTTTTATCTGTTGAATGAAGCGAAAATGAACAAAGTAGTACAGGATTTACAACATGGTCAGTACGCTGGCTAATAGCGTAAGGCTTTCCCGGATGGCATCGTAACGACGCCATCCGGACACTGGTTTAGCCATCATGGCTAAAACGTTGTGTTTTAACGTCCAGAGTTAACGTCTCTTCAGGTTGTACCGCGTACAGTTTTTCACCCTGTAAGCAAACCCAGCCAATACCCAGTTCACGGGCAATTAAGGCGCTATGGGATACCGGACTTCCGGCACTAAGGCAGATGCCTTTAACGACCGTCGGATCCAGTTGCAGCACGGTGGAGGGGTAAATGTTCTCTGCCAGCAAAATGGTTGGTGCGCTAAATTGCGGTAGTTCTTCTTTTGTCTGTGTCAGATGGAGCAGGGTGCGATGCAGAAGATCATCCACATCGATATAGCGCGCCTGCAGATATTCATCATCAATCTGTTGATATTGCTGGCTAAGTTCTTTAAGAACCTGCTGCCAGGCATACTCTGCGGTGCAATGTTCATGCAGAAGAAGTTCGCTTGCTGCTGCCAGCAGTTCAGGATCGTCTAACAGAGTATGGTGACCGGAAAAGATCGCGGCGATATCGTTAAGCCCGCTTGCTTCTGCCTTTGCCGTTAACGTCATCAGGTCTAACAACGTAAAATCAATTGCCTGGCGTAATCGTTCCTGTTCTTGTTCCACCGTAAGGACTGATTTCGCCTGTACGGCGCATAAAACGGGTTGATAATAAAAGGCTTTCCCCGTAACAGGATTAACCTGGTGCAGCGTTGGCGGCGTAATATCTTCTGTTTCACCAAAGTTATCTTCAGCCAACTGGCGGAAAGCGGCCAGCGCCTCTTCAGCTTCTGGCCCTTTCACAATTAGGCGCAGAGTATCGTTATAGCGGACTTGTAATAGCGCAATCTGGTTAATACTTTCCGGCGTGACGCATTTGCCGTTTTTCTCCAGTAACATGTCTGCATTAAATACCGATAAGGTATAGACCAGTCGAGAGGCCGGGCGCACGTGGAGGCCGTTACGGTTTTTAATCACCACAGCCAGGGAACGGGCTTCTTCATCGTGCGGCGGGCATGTGTCAGATATCTCACTGGCGGATGACGGTAAACCCAGTTGTTCGCGTTTGGCTTCCAGCGCAGACATAGCATCATAAATAACTTTGTCGATATCGGCACCTGATGCCGCGCTAACTGTTGCCGCCAGAGTTCCTTCGACCAATGGCGCTGCGCACAAACGTACTTTTGCGGCGATCTCTGGCGCCAGCAATTCCAGAGCGGTTTCTGCACTCAATAACGCGCTCCCCATGTCCATCATAACCAGCACATGGTCGGCATCAGCAACGGATTCGATGGCTTCCATCACTTTGACGGCATCAGTACCAATGGGATTTTGCGGGTCATCAATCCCAGCGGCAATGGCGATTTTACAACTATCGCTCATTAACATCTGACGGGCTAATTCACCGACACCTTCACCCAGCCGGGCGCTATGTGAAACTATGACCAGGTTTACCATCACCAATTCCTTACTCTTTCGCGGCTAACGCCAGCATTTGCATCATAAACATCACGGAGGTCGCGCCAGGATCCTGGTGACCAATACTGCGTTCGCCGAGATAACTGGCACGGCCTTTGCGAGCTTGCATCGTAATCGTGCTTTGTGCAGCGGATTCAGCGACACTGCTGGCTGCGTCGAGCGCAGCCGGAACAGAGAGATTTTGCTCGCTGGACTGGCGTAACGACTCAACCACTGGTTCCCAGACATCGCACATGGTTTTATCGCCAGGTTCGGCTTTCCCCCGACTGATTACGCCGTCCACACCATCGCGAAACATCTGATAAAGCTCTTCCAGCGTCAGGCTCTGACGCGCCTGAGTCGCCTGCGCGGCGCGAATAAAGAATGTACCGAATAGCGGACCACTGGCTCCACCGACGCTGGAAAGCAGTGTCATACCGGTATTTTTGAGGATGAAACCAATATCCTTGTCCTCAATGGCGGGTAGTTTTTCCACCACTTTGCTAAATCCTCGATTCATATTTAGCCCGTGGTCAGCGTCGCCAATTTCACGATCCAGCCCGGTAAGATAATCGCTCTCTTTGCTGAAGATTTCTCCACAGCGAGTAAGCCAGTTAACAATTTGAGTTCTGCTCAGTGACATCGTTATCTCCTTATTTACCCCAGTTCAGCGCCGGGGTGTGGACTGGGGCATCCCATAACGCCAACATTTCGTCATCAACTTTCAGTAAGGTGATGGAAAAACCGGTCATATCCAGTGAAGTGCAATACGCACCAATTAAATTGCGTTCGATAGTCAGCCCCGCTTGCTGACAACGCGTAGTCAGACGGTTATAGACGCCGTAAAGCTCAGAAAGTGGTGTGGCGCCAAGATTGTTGACCAGCGCAATCACCCGATCGCCAGACTGTAGCTGCTGTTTGGTTTGAATCTCTTCCTGCCAGTTTCCTTGTTGATAATTCCAGAAGCGCAGTGTGCGATGGTATGTGCCATTTTCCAGCAGCGTGTCGAACATTTCATCGACGGTTTGATCAAGGGAAGAGAAGGGGCGACGATCGATACCCGGCTCGCCATGAATGCCGACGCCAAACTCCATCTCATTATCTGCCAGCGTAAATGAGGGTTTGCCAGCGGCTGGAACGGTACAGGCACCGAGAGCGATACCAATTGAGTGACCCTGATTATTCAGCTTACGCCCCAGTTCCGCACAGGCATCCAGTGAGTCGCCACGTTCTGCCGCCGCACCCACAAGTTTTTCTATTAACACCGTATTGGCAACACCGCGCCGCCCGGCGGTATAAAGACTGTCTTTCACCGCGACGTCGTCATCAATGACCACCGTGGTCACTTTTACGCCGCTGTCATGGAGTAATTCTGTTGCTGTTTCGAAGTTAAGAATATCGCCGGTGTAATTTTTGATGATCAGCAGTACGCCTTCGCCGCCATCAATCTGCATGGCGCATTCAAAGATTTTATCGGGGGTAGGTGAAGTGAAAATTTCGCCCGGACACGCCCCCGAAAGCATCCCCTGACCGATATAACCGCAGTGCATTGGTTCGTGTCCGCTGCCGCCGCCTGACAGCAGGGCGACTTTTCCGGCAACCGGTGCATCAGCTCGTGTGACGTACAGCGGATCCTGATGCAATGTCAGCGAAGGATGCGCTTTCGCCAGCCCTGCCAGTTGTTCGTTCAGTACGTCTTGCACATCATTGATCAATTTTTTCATTATCTTGCTCCAGCAATTATCGTAGGGCATGGATGATGTTCAACGACACGGCGACCACTGACTGCCGATGAATCCATTGTGCATCAGACTTGGGAAAAGAAAATTCATACAAATTATGTTTCATGCTGAAACATATGTTTTAATAAATGTTCCATTATGGAACATAAGAATGCCCTGATACTTAAAATTGCGAGTCAGAACACCTTTTGCCAGAAGTGAGCGGAATATGAGAGGCGGTTTTCACAACGATGACCAGGCTAACGCCCCCTGGATTGCAGCATCCTGGGAGCGATGCCGCAAACTGATGAAACGGGAGTCGTGGAGCGTACCGCACCAGGCCCAGGGCGTGACATTTGCTACCATCTGTCGGCGTAAAAAGGCGATGCTGACACTCGGGCAGGCGGCGCTGGAAGATGCCCTGGAATATATGGCGCCACGAGCGTGCGTTTTGCTTATTCTCGATGAAACTGCCTGCATCCTTAGCCGTTATGGTGATCCGCAGACTATGGAGCAGCTTAGTGCGTTGGGATTTAATGACGGCACTTATTGCGCCGAAGGAATCATCGGTACTTGTGCGCTATCGTTAGCGGCTATCTCTGGTCAGGCGGTGAAAACGATAGCCGATCAACATTTTAAACAGGCGTTCTGGAAATGGGCATTTTGTGCAACGCCGCTGTTTGACAGCAAGGGGCGATTGACCGGGACGATAGCCCTGGCGTGTCCAGCGGAACAATCGACAGCAGCCGATTTGCCGTTGACGCTGGCAATTGCTCGCGAGGTGGGAAACTTACTGCTAACGGACAGTTTGCTGGCTGAAACTAATCGGCATTTAAATCAACGTAACGCTCTGTTAGAAAGTATGGATGATGGCGTGATTAGCTGGGACGAGCAGGGTAATCTGCAATTTATTAATGCTCAGGCGGCGCGTGTTTTGCGTCTGGACGCAACGGCCAGCCAGGGAAGAGCAATCACGGAACTGTTAACGTTACCTGCCGTGCTGCAACAGGCAATAAAACAGGCACATCCGCTCAAACATGTGGAAGCGACCTTTGAAAGTCAGCACCAGTTTATTGATGCGGTCATTACCCTTAAACCGATAATTGAACCCCAGGGAACCAGCTTTATTCTGCTGCTGCATCCGGTGGAGCAGATGCGGCAATTGATGACCAGTCAATTAGGCAAAGTTAGTCATACTTTTGCTCATATGCCACAGGATGATCCGCAAACCCGTCGCTTGATTCATTTTGGTCGTCAGGCGGCGCGCAGCAGTTTTCCGGTGTTACTTTGTGGAGAAGAAGGCGTTGGTAAGGCTCTGTTAAGTCAGGCGATTCATAATGAAAGCGAACGCGCTGCAGGTCCCTATATCGCCGTCAATTGCGAATTATATGGTGATGCGACGCTGGTGGAGGAGTTTATTGGCGGCGATCGCACGGAGAATAAAAATGGTCGTTTGAGTCGTCTGGAACTGGCACACGGCGGCACGCTGTTTCTCGAAAAGATTGAGTATCTGGCGGTGGAGTTACAGTCAGCATTGCTTCAGGTCATCAAGCAGGGCGTTATCACGCGGTTGGATGCGCGGCGTTTAATCCCGATTGATGTCAAAGTGATTGCCACGACGACCGCAGATCTGGCAATGCTGGTGGAACAAAATCGCTTTAGTCGCCAGCTTTATTACGCGCTCCATGCATTTGAAATTACCATCCCGCCTCTGCGTATGCGGCGCGGCAGTATTCCGGCGCTGGTGAATAACAAATTGCGTAATCTCGAAAAACGCTTCTCAACTCGCCTGAAGATTGATGACGATGCGCTTGCTCGTTTGGTCTCCTGCGCATGGCCCGGTAATGATTTTGAACTGTATAGCGTCATTGAGAACCTTGCCCTGAGCAGCGACAACGGACGCATTCACGTCAGTGATTTGCCTGAGCATCTGTTTACCGAACAGGCGACAGAAGATATCAGCGCCACGCGTCTTTCCACCAGTCTGTCATTTGCGGAAGTCGAAAAAGAAGCGATTATTAACGCCGCCCAGGTGACAGGTGGGCGTATTCTGGAAATGTCGGCGTTACTTGGAATTGGTCGCACCACGCTTTGGCGAAAAATGAAACAATATGGCATTGATGCAGGTCAGTTTAAGCGTCGGGGATGATCGACAAAAACAAAAAAGCCATTATGTGCATCCACACATAATGGCTGATTTTTTGCGCCAGTACGGAGACTTCAGTACTGGTAGTAACGTATTAAACGTTAAACAGGAAGTTCATCACATCGCCATCTTTAACGATGTAATCTTTACCTTCTGCACGCATTTTGCCTGCTTCTTTCGCGCCTTGTTCACCTTTGTAAGTGATGAAATCTTCAAACGCGATGGTTTGTGCACGGATAAAGCCTTTTTCAAAATCGGTGTGGATTTTGCCAGCAGCCTGCGGCGCGGTTGCACCAACCGGAATGGTCCATGCACGCACTTCTTTCACCCCGGCGGTGAAGTAAGTTTGCAGGTTCAGCAGTTTATAACCGGCACGGATCACACGGTTCAGACCCGGCTCTTCCAGTCCCAGTTCCTGCATAAACTCGTCACGTTCTTCGTCGTCCAGTTCGGCAATGTCTGCTTCAACAGCAGCACAAACCGGAACGACAACAGAACCTTCTTTCGCCGCGATTTCACGCACCTGGTCAAGATACGGGTTGTTTTCAAAACCGTCTTCGTTGACGTTGGCGATGTACATTGTCGGTTTCAGCGTCAGGAAGCTCAGGTAACGAATAGCAGCTTTTTCTTCTGCGCTTAAATCCAGCGCGCGCAGCATACCTGCGTTTTCAAGTTGTGACAGGCATTTTTCCAGTACCGCCAGCTCGGCTTTCGCGTCTTTATCGCCACCTTTGGCTTTTTTCTGTACCCGGTGAATTGCACGTTCACAGGTGTCGAGATCCGCCAGAGCAAGCTCGGTATTGATAACGTCAATATCGTCTGCCGGGTTAACTTTGCCGGAAACGTGAATGATGTTGTCATTTTCAAAGCAGCGAACAACGTGACCGATCGCTTCGGTTTCACGGATGTTGGTCAGGAACTGGTTACCCAGACCTTCGCCTTTCGACGCGCCTTTTACCAGGCCAGCGATATCGACAAACTCCATGGTCGTGGGAAGCGTACGCTGCGGTTTTACGATTTCAGCCAGTTGATCCAGACGCGGATCGGGCATTGGCACAACGCCTGTGTTCGGCTCGATGGTGCAGAATGGAAAGTTGGCCGCTTCAATACCGGCTTTGGTCAGCGCGTTGAACAGGGTAGATTTCCCGACGTTGGGCAAACCGACGATACCGCATTTGAATCCCATGATTTAAATCACCTTAATATCTTAATAATCAACCTGTTATCGTAAACAGATTGTAGAAATGGAAATAACTCTGCCTATTATACACGGCACGCGGCAAAAATGCCGCAGACAACGACTTATTGCGCTTTAAAGGCGTGCAATCGGTTCGTTGCTTTGGTCAAGCCATCTGTAAACCACATTTCAGTACAACGTGCCGCTTCGTCGATGGCTTCATCAATTAACTTCTGTTCACTAACAGGAGGTTTGCCTAACACAAACCCGACAACTTTGTTTTTATCGCCCGGATGACCGATTCCAATGCGTAAACGGTGAAAGTTAGGGTTATTACCCAATTTACTGATGATGTCTTTCAGTCCATTGTGACCACCATGACCGCCGCCCAACTTAAATTTGGCGACGCCAGGGGGCAGATCCAGCTCGTCGTGGGCGACCAGAATTTCGTCCGGATTAATGCGGAAAAAACTGGCCATCGCCGCGACGGCTTTGCCGCTGAGATTCATAAATGTGGTCGGGACTAACAGGCGGACATCTTCGCCTCCAAGGGTAACTCGCGAGGTATAACCAAAGAATTTAGCTTCTTCGCGCAAGGGAGCGCGCAAACGCTCCGCCAGTAAGTCAACGAACCAGGCGCCAGCATTGTGTCGCGTTGCGGCGTATTCAGCGCCGGGGTTCGCCAGGCCGACAATCAATTTAATCGTCACGTTTTTTGTCCTGAGTGAGTGCATAACTGGCGCGTAGTTTACTGGTTGTGGCCTCGCTTGACAAAAAACAGCACCTTATACGCAGACAACATAATAATTGCCTCTGCGAACTATTAGAAAGTCAGGATGTTCAGGCGTTTATTTGTAAAGTTTTGTTGAAATAAGGGTTGTAATTGTGATCACGCCCGCACATAACCTACAGGGTGTTGTCTATACTTTACACATAAGGAAGAGGGGGATTCCCTGTTACAACCCAGAAAGTTCCGGAGGTGACACATGAAACGCAAAAACGCTTCGTTACTCGGTAACGTGCTCATGGGGTTGGGTCTGGTGGTCATGGTGGTCGGCGTGGGGTATTCAATCCTCAACCAGTTACCACAGTTTAATATGCCCCAGTATTTCGCACATGGTGCAGTGCTGAGTATTTTCGTCGGTGCCATTCTCTGGCTGGCGGGTGCCCGTGTTGGCGGGCATGAACAGGTGTGCGACCGTTACTGGTGGGTTCGTCATTATGACAAACGTTGCCGCCGTAACGATAATCGTCGCCATAGCTAACGCATAATGCAGTTTGCTGACCAGTCAGTTTGTGCTGACTGGTCAATTTAATGCCTTTCTTACAGATCAGCCATTGCTGCGCTGCGATTCGGGAAGAATGCCAGGCGTCCAGGGATCGGTTGAATACCAGAACGAGCCATGGTGCGCAGTGGCTGGAACTCCACATTACACACCCGCAGTTCACATCCTTCAGGCAGGCGCTTCACAAAACGCTGGAACGCATCAAGGCCACCGGCATCAAGAACCGGAACTGCATCCCACTTCAGAATAACAATTCGTTTGCCTTCCAGACGTGATTCAAGATCGGTGAATAAGCCTTCAGCCGCAGCGAAAAACAGCGGACCAATAACGCGCAGAACCAGTACATCCTCAGGAACATCTACCGCCACGGGTGCCAGACGAGTCATACGGGCGATACGGCGCATAAACAGCAGCGATGCCAGTACGATACCCACACTGATGGCAATAACCATATCAAACAGCACGGTCAGCGACATGCAAAGCAGCATGACGATGATGTCATCTTTCGGCGCATGGCGCAGCAAGTCGACCACTTTGTGTGCTTCACTCATGTTCCACGCCACCATCAATAGCAGGGCAGCCATGGCGGAAAGCGGCAGCCAGGAGAGCAGCGGTGCCAGTACCAGCAGAGCGAGAATAACCAGAATAGAGTGGATCACCGCCGAGATAGGGGAAGTTGCACCGGCACGGACGTTAGCGGCAGAACGCGCGATGGCAGCTGTAGCGGTAATACCACCAAAGAACGGAGCGATGATATTCCCCAGCCCCTGACCGACCAGTTCGCTGTTCGCCTTGTGTTTCGTCCCGGTCATGCCATCCAGTACCACCGCGCAGAGCAGAGATTCGATTGCGCCGAGCATTGCCATTGAGAATGCCGCAGGCAGCAGTGTGCGAATAGAATCCCAGGTTAGTGTGAATTCTGAATCGGGGAGATCCCACGGCAGTACCAGTTGCGGCAGCAGTTGCGGAATACCATTACCCTGGGAACCATCGGCCAGAACGTAGTGGAATTGCGAGCCGATGGTAGCAACATGTCCACCGAGCAGGTTAACAATGCCCATCACCGCACAACCAGCCAGCAAGGCCGGAAGATGACCAGGTAAACGAATGCCCAGACGCGGCCAGAAAACCAGAATGCCAAGCGTCACAATGCCAATGGCAGCATCACCCACATTAATGGTGGGCAGCGCCATAAATAATGCGCCGACTTTTTGCAGATAATGTTCCGGGACATGTGCCATTTGCAGACCGAGAAAATCTTTAATCTGCATCGTACCGATGGTGATCCCGATACCCGAAGTGAAGCCTAAGGTAACGGAAACCGGGATATACTCAATCAGGCGCCCGAAGCGCGCCAGCCCCATCAGGATCAAAAAGATCCCGGACAACAACGTCGCAACCAGCAGGCCTGCCAGTCCAAACTGTTGCGAAACGGGATAGAGAATTACCACAAATGCCGCAGTTGGACCGGAAACGCTAAAACGCGACCCCCCCGTCAGAGCAATGACAATCCCTGCAACAGCAGCGGTATATAAACCGTACTGTGGAGCCACGCCACTACCAATTGCCAACGCCATCGCCAGCGGAATAGCAATAATCCCGACGGTAATCCCGGCAATCAGGTCACGGGTAAACCGTGCGGCAGTGTATTTTTCTTTCCAGCAAGCGTCGATCAGAGCGCGGAAAGGCATCACATGTGAGGAGAATATTTTGTTCACAATAATGTTTCATCCGTGAGCGCATCATCTGTCAACTAAATGGCAGGTGAAGGAGGCATAGGTCATACAAATGGATATTACAGACAAAAAAACCCGCCGCAGCGGGTCTTTGAGCCGGGTTCGATTAATGTTCGAACATAGCAGAGATCGATTCTTCGTTGCTGATACGACGAATCGCTTCGGCCAGCATACCTGACAGAGTCAGAGTACGCACGTTCGGCAGTGATTTGATTTCATCGCTCAGCGGAATAGTATCGCAGACAACGACTTCATCAATTACAGAGTTACGCAGGTTGTTCGCCGCGTTGCCAGAGAAGATCGGGTGAGTCGCGTACGCAAATACACGTTTAGCACCACGTTCTTTCAGAGCTTCAGCAGCTTTACACAGCGTACCGCCAGTGTCGATCATATCATCGACCAGTACGCAGTCACGACCTGCAACGTCACCGATGATATGCATCACCTGGGAAACGTTCGCACGCGGACGACGTTTATCGATGATTGCCATATCGGTATCGTTCAGCAGCTTAGCGATAGCGCGGGCACGCACAACGCCGCCGATGTCCGGAGAAACCACAATCGGGTTATCCAGATTCAGCTGCAGCATGTCTTCCAGCAGGATCGGGCTACCAAATACGTTATCAACCGGAACGTCGAAGAAACCCTGAATCTGTTCAGCGTGCAGATCCACTGTCAGCACACGGTCAACACCGACGCTGGAGAGGAAGTCTGCAACCACTTTCGCAGTGATTGGCACACGAGCGGAACGGACGCGACGGTCCTGGCGCGCATAGCCAAAGTAGGGGATAACAGCGGTGATACGACCTGCGGAAGCACGACGCAGGGCATCAACCATCACGACTAATTCCATCAGGTTGTCGTTAGTAGGGGCACAAGTGGACTGGATGATGAAAATATCACCACCGCGTACATTTTCATTGATTTGTACACTGACTTCGCCGTCGCTAAAGCGACCTACAGCGGCGTCGCCGAGTGAAGTGTACAGGCGGTTGGCAATACGTTGTGCTAGTTCCGGGGTGGCGTTACCAGCAAAAAGCTTCATATCAGGCACGAGAAGAACCTCAGGCATGCGTCCATTGGTGGAAAGAATCTGCCGAAAACTGTGCGGGCCAGGCAATATTCTTTCCAGGCGGTGTATTAAAGAGCGCGATGCAACGTCTGGAACAAGGTGACGTTGTCACCGAAACTCAGCTTGCCCGGCTTAAAGCATGGCTCTGTGCAATGGGGAAAGATTAACACCTTTCGCCACAAAGCCATTGAGCCATTCCGGGGCTTGCTCTAGCACCTGGCGGGCTTCAGACTCTGTATCAAATTCAGCAAAGACACAGGCTCCTGTCCCAGTCAGGCGCGACGGGGCGTATTCTAACAGCCAGGAAAGCACCGCATCAACCTCGCGAAAACGTTTTCTTGCGATAACCTCGCAATCATTACCGAATTCACATTTTAGCAACGTATCAATTGACCTTTTCGGCGTGTTGCGTGGGAGTTCAGGATCTTTAAAAATCACCGGTGTCGGAATACTTACACCAGGGTGTGCCACCAGATACCATTTCTCCGGTGGATTCACTGGCGTTAATATTTCGCCAACCCCTTCAGCAAACGCGGCATGACCGCGTACAAAGACAGGAACATCTGCGCCCAACGTCAGACCCAGTTCCGCCAGTTCATCAATACTTAGCCCGCATTGCCAGAGATGATTTAACGCCACCAGCACAGTCGCGGCATTCGATGAACCACCGCCCAGGCCGCCGCCCATCGGCAAACTCTTGTCAATGCTGATATTTGCACCGCTCCCCGCCGGAAGACGCCCGCTGTCTGCCGCTGTTTTCATCAACAACCGTGCTGCGCGAACGATCAGGTTATCTTCGTGCTCCACGCCTTCAACGGGCGTTAACAGACGAATATCCCCATCGTCACGAAGTTCAATGCTGATGGTGTCGCCGTAATCAAGAAACTGAAACAGCGTTTGCAGCGTGTGGTAACCGTCCGCTCGCTGACCGGTAATGTATAAGAACAGATTAAGTTTTGCCGGAGAGGGCCACTGTGTCCGCATTATTTCACTATCCAGTTATCCATTTTTAACTTGATGCGCTGACCACCGTCGGTGAGTTCCATATTGGCTGGCATCGCAGGTTGCGTTTTGGTGTCATAACCACCGTATACGACTTTCCAGTTTTTGCCGTTCTGGCTGTAGGTGATTTCGCTCAGGCGGTACTGGTCGTCCAGTTTGTAGTCGGTTGCATCACCAGGCAAACCTAAAATCCACTGGCGCAAACTGTTGAGCGGAATCGGCATCCCTGTCAATTTGCCAATCATCTCTTCGGCGTCATCGGCGGTGTAACGCTGACCTTTGTTATCTACCAGCTGCACGTTACCCGGCTGAGCATTCAGCTCCAGTTCGGTGCTTCCCAATGGGTTGGTCAGCAGCAGACGGTAGCGATCCTGGCCAGTTTGCTGCCAGAAGAAGCGGGCATACACTTTCTGCTGGTCAGAAATATACGCAAATGCACCGCGTGTCTGATACTGGTTGAGGTTACGAACCTCTTGCTGATGCTGACGCCACTGCGGGGAGTCCGGGCTTTTGCCGGGGCCTTTTGGTGTGGTAACGGAACAGGCAGTGAGCACGAGGGCAGCCAGCGGTAGCAGGCGGATAAAGCGAAAATCGGGCAGGGGCATGATAATGACAAGTCCTTGAGATACGTTGCAGTTATAACCCTTAATGCTAGCGTTACCGTCCGCTATCGTCTATGTTCAAGTTGTCTTACTTGCCAGAATCTAACGGCTTTTGGCAATTACTCCAAAAGGGGGCGCTCTCTTTTATTGATCTCACGCATCCTGTATGATGCGAGCAGACTAACCATATCAACGTTGGTATTATTTCCCGCAGACATGACCCTTTTAGCACTCGGTATTAACCATAAAACGGCACCTGTATCGCTACGAGAACGTGTATCGTTTTCGCCGGACAAGCTCGATCAGGCGCTTGACAGCCTGCTCGCGCAGCCGATGGTGCAGGGCGGCGTGGTGCTGTCGACGTGTAACCGCACAGAACTTTATCTTAGCGTTGAAGAGCAGGATAACCTGCAAGAGGCGCTCATTCGCTGGTTGTGCGATTACCACAATCTCAACGAAGAAGATCTGCGTAATAGCCTCTACTGGCATCAGGATAACGACGCGGTTAGCCATTTAATGCGTGTTGCCAGTGGCCTGGATTCACTGGTTCTGGGGGAGCCGCAGATCCTCGGTCAGGTTAAAAAAGCGTTTGCCGATTCGCAAAAAGGCCATATGAAGGCCAGCGAACTGGAACGCATGTTCCAGAAATCTTTCTCTGTAGCGAAGCGCGTTCGCACTGAAACGGATATTGGCGCCAGTGCTGTGTCTGTCGCTTTTGCGGCTTGTACGCTGGCGCGGCAGATCTTTGAATCGCTTTCTACGGTGACGGTATTGCTGGTTGGTGCGGGCGAAACCATCGAACTGGTGGCGCGTCATCTGCGCGAACACAAAGTGCAGAAGATGATTATCGCCAATCGTACTCGCGAACGAGCCCAAATCCTGGCAGATGAAGTCGGCGCAGAAGTGATTGCATTGAGCGATATCGACGAACGTCTGCGCGAAGCCGATATCATCATTAGTTCCACTGCAAGCCCGTTACCGATTATCGGTAAAGGTATGGTGGAGCGCGCATTAAAAAGCCGTCGCAACCAACCGATGCTGTTGGTGGATATTGCCGTTCCGCGCGATGTCGAACCGGAAGTCGGAAAACTGGCGAATGCCTACCTTTATAGCGTTGACGATCTGCAAAGCATCATTTCGCATAACCTGGCGCAGCGTAAAGCCGCCGCAGTTGAAGCGGAAACTATCGTCGCTCAGGAAACCAGCGAATTTATGGCGTGGCTGCGCGCACAAAGCGCCAGCGAAACTATTCGCGATTATCGCAGTCAGGCAGAGCAGGTTCGCGATGAGTTAACCGCCAAAGCGTTAGCAGCCCTTGAACAGGGCGGCGACGCGCAAGCCATTATGCAGGATCTGGCATGGAAACTGACTAACCGCCTGATCCATGCGCCAACGAAATCACTTCAACAGGCTGCCCGTGACGGGGATAACGAACGCCTGAATATTCTGCGCGACAGCCTCGGGCTGGAGTAGCAGTACATCATTTTCTTTTTTACAGGGTGCATTTACGCCTATGAAGCCTTCTATCGTTGCCAAACTGGAAGCCCTGCATGAACGCCATGAAGAAGTTCAGGCGCTGCTGGGTGATGCGCAAACCATCGCTGACCAGGAACGTTTTCGCGCATTATCTCGTGAATATGCGCAGTTAAGTGATGTTTCGCGCTGTTTCACCGACTGGCAACAGGTTCAGGAAGATATCGAAACCGCACAGATGATGCTCGACGATCCTGAAATGCGTGAGATGGCGCAGGATGAACTGCGTGAAGCTAAAGAAAAAAGCGAACAACTGGAACAACAACTTCAGGTTCTCTTGCTGCCAAAAGATCCTGATGACGAACGCAACGCCTTTCTCGAAGTGCGTGCCGGAACTGGTGGTGATGAAGCCGCATTATTTGCAGGCGATCTGTTCCGTATGTACAGCCGTTACGCAGAAGCCCGTCGCTGGCGCGTGGAAATCATGAGCGCCAGCGAGGGCGAGCATGGTGGCTATAAAGAGATCATCGCCAAAATCAGTGGCGATGGTGTGTATGGTCGCCTGAAATTCGAATCTGGCGGTCATCGCGTGCAGCGTGTTCCTGCTACGGAATCGCAGGGTCGTATTCATACTTCTGCTTGTACCGTTGCGGTAATGCCAGAGCTGCCTGACGCAGAACTGCCGGACATCAACCCGGCAGATTTGCGCATTGATACTTTCCGCTCTTCAGGGGCAGGGGGGCAGCACGTTAACACCACCGATTCGGCAATCCGTATTACTCACTTACCAACCGGTATTGTTGTTGAATGTCAGGACGAACGTTCACAACATAAAAACAAAGCTAAAGCACTTTCTGTACTTGGTGCTCGCATCCACGCAGCAGAAATGGCAAAACGCCAGCAGGCGGAGGCGTCTACCCGTCGTAACCTGCTGGGCAGTGGCGATCGCAGCGATCGTAATCGTACCTACAACTTCCCGCAGGGGCGCGTCACTGACCACCGTATCAACCTGACGCTCTACCGTCTGGATGAAGTGATGGAAGGTAAGCTGGATATGCTAATTGAACCGATTATCCAGGAACATCAGGCTGACCAACTGGCGGCGTTGTCCGAGCAAGAATAATGGAATATCAACACTGGTTACGTGACGCAATAACCCAACTTCAGGCGAGCGAAAGCCCACGGCGCGATGCTGAAATCCTGCTGGAGCATGTTACCGGCAAGGGGCGTACTTTTATTCTCGCCTTTGGCGAAACGCAGCTGACTGACGCGCAGTGTGAGCAACTCGACGTACTGCTGGCGCGTCGTCGTGCAGGTGAACCTATTGCTCATTTAACCGGTGTGCGTGAATTTTGGTCGTTGCCGTTATTTGTTTCGCCAGCGACCTTAATTCCCCGTCCTGACACGGAATGTCTGGTGGAGCAGGCACTGGCTCGGTTACCTGAACAGTCTTGCCGTATTCTCGATCTCGGTACGGGCACCGGGGCAATTGCGCTGGCGCTGGCCAGCGAGCGTCCAGATTGCGAGGTAACCGCCGTTGACCGAATGCCGGATGCCGTTGTCCTTGCGAAGCGTAATGCGCAGCATCTGGCGATTAAAAATATCCATATCCTGCAAAGCGACTGGTTTAGTGCGCTTGGCGAGCAGCAGTTTGCGATGATTGTCAGCAATCCGCCATATATCGACGAGCAGGATCCCCATCTTCAACAAGGCGATGTCCGCTTTGAGCCGCTGTCGGCATTGGTGGCGGCAGACAGCGGTATGGCGGATATCGTGCACATCATCCAAAAGTCACGTAACATGCTAATATCTGGCGGATTTCTGCTTCTGGAACATGGCTGGCAGCAAGGGGAAGTGGTTCGACAGGCATTTATTCAGGCGGGTTATCGTGATGTCGAAACCTGCCGGGACTACGGTGATAACGAGCGCGTGACGCTTGGTCGCTATTATCGATGACTAGTTTTACTACGCTGCTTAGCGTTCATCTCATTAGCGTTGCGCTTTCTGTTGGGCTATTAACCTTACGTTTCTGGCTACGTTATCAGGAGCATCCTCAGGCATTTGCTCGCTGGACGCGCATTGCGCCGCCGGTTATTGACACGGTGTTATTGTTAAGCGGCGTGGCGCTAATGGCTAAAGCGCACATCCTGCCATTTTCCGGGCAGGCACAATGGCTGACTGAAAAGCTGTTTGGAGTTATCATTTATATCGTTTTGGGTTTTATTGCTCTCGATTATCGTCGGGTGCACAGTCAGCAGGTGCGCATTATTGCCTTCCCGCTGGCGCTGGTGGTGCTGTACATCATCATTAAACTCGCCACCACAAAAGTACCGTTACTGGGGTAAGTCATGAGATCGTTAGCTGATTTCGAATTTAATAAAGCGCCGCTGTGCGAAGGCATGATCCTGGCTTGCGAAGCAATCCGCCGCGATTTTCCCTCGCAAGATGTTTACGACGAACTGGAGCGTCTCGTTAGTCTGGCGAAGGAAGAAATTAGCCAGCTTCTGCCTTTAGAAGAGCAGCTGGAAAAATTGATCGCGCTGTTTTACGGCGAATGGGGATTTAAAGCCTCACGCGGTGTTTATCGTCTTTCCGATGCACTATGGTTGGATCAGGTGTTAAAAAATCGGCAGGGCAGTGCGGTATCATTAGGCGCCGTTTTGGTGTGGGTCGCAAATCGTCTCGATTTGCCGCTGATGCCGGTGATTTTCCCGACGCAGCTTATATTGCGCATTGAATGTCCGGATGGCGAAATTTGGTTGATTAACCCTTTTAACGGTGAATCGTTAAGCGAACATATGCTGGATGTATGGTTAAAGGGAAATATCAGCCCGTCGGCGGAACTGTTTTATGAAGACCTGGATGAAGCCGATAACATTGAGGTTATCCGCAAACTATTGGATACGCTGAAAGCGTCGCTGATGGAAGAAAATCAGATGGAACTGGCATTACGCACCAGCGAGGCCTTATTACAGTTCAACCCGGAAGATCCGTATGAAATTCGCGATCGTGGGTTGATTTACGCGCAACTGGATTGCGAACACGTTGCGTTAAATGATTTAAGTTATTTCGTTGAACAGTGTCCGGAAGACCCGATCAGCGAAATGATTCGTGCGCAAATTAATAACATCGCGCATAAACATATTGTGCTGCATTAATTAATCGACATTTTACTTAAGATTAAGGCGATCCTATGAAACAAAAAGTGGTTAGCATTGGCGACATCAACGTAGCAAATGACCTGCCGTTCGTGCTGTTTGGCGGTATGAACGTGCTGGAATCTCGCGATCTGGCGATGCGCATTTGCGAACACTACGTAACCGTGACCCAGAAACTGGGTATCCCTTACGTGTTCAAAGCCTCTTTTGACAAAGCCAACCGCTCCTCTATCCACTCTTATCGTGGACCGGGCCTGGAAGAAGGGATGAAAATCTTCCAGGAATTGAAGCAAACTTTTGGCGTGAAAATTATCACCGACGTTCACGAACCAAGCCAGGCACAGCCAGTTGCTGATGTTGTGGATGTGATCCAGTTACCGGCATTTCTCGCTCGTCAGACTGACCTGGTGGAAGCCATGGCGAAAACCGGTGCGGTAATTAACGTCAAAAAACCGCAGTTTGTCAGCCCGGGTCAGATGGGTAACATCGTTGATAAATTCAAAGAAGGCGGCAACGATAAAGTGATTCTTTGCGATCGCGGCGCTAACTTTGGCTATGACAACCTGGTTGTCGATATGCTGGGTTTCAGCATTATGAAGAAAGTGTCTGGTAACTCGCCGGTGATTTTCGACGTGACCCACGCACTGCAATGCCGCGATCCGTTTGGCGCAGCTTCCGGCGGTCGTCGTGCTCAGGTGGCTGAGCTGGCACGAGCCGGTATGGCGGTAGGTCTGGCGGGGCTGTTTATTGAAGCTCATCCGGATCCGGAACATGCGAAATGTGATGGCCCATCCGCGCTGCCGCTGGCTAAACTGGAACCGTTCCTCAAGCAGATGAAAGCGATTGATGATCTGGTGAAAGGTTTCGAAGAACTGGATACCAGCAAGTAATCTTTTTTGCTTGAAAAATAAAGTATTAGCGTTCTGCGTTAAGACTTTTTTCATGGGTGCCAGATACAAAAAAGGCCGCAGGCTGTTACCCCTGCGGCCGGTTTCGGGCGCATATTGCCATCACGGCAGCCTGACGCCCGTATTCGCCTTACTTCCGGTTACGCCACCAGCTGACAATCGCTGCGGTAATAATTCCCGCCAGGATCGGTGCTGCCAGGTCGTGCCAGAAAGTCATGGCAAACTGCGCGAGCGTCATATAGCCGCCTTGTTGTAATGACAACATTTTGCGGCTATTCTTGAATTGTTCTGGTTCAAGATTAGCCCCCGTTCTGTTGTCAGGTTGTACCTCTCAACGTGCGGGGGTTTTCTCTTTCCAGCAACCAATGCCACCAGGGATAAAGCCCCCGCAACATTGCGCCTCACCGGATAACGCCGGCTTGGTGTGGATATTACGTCTCAAGCCTTCTTTACTTCACCACTGAAACGTTCGTAATGAAGAGTACATTCCAGCTTTTCATCAACTGTTGCAGTGCTTTCTTGCATGTTGTGGTGCAGGCTCGCAATTATGTCTGACGAATTGTTCAGAATAACTGAAGAAAGGAACCGGGCAGGTATTTTTATTATCTCCCCCAGCTTCCGCCGCCAGGGGGAGATATCAATGTCAGGCAAATATTGTCATCAAATAGGCGGCAAAGAGAGCCAGATGTGCCGCGCCGTTGAGTACGTTAGTACGTCCGGTGGAGAAGGAGATATGGCACAGCACCAAAGAGGCTACCATCACCACCATTTCTGGCGCACCAAGCGCAAACTGCAATTCATTGCCTGTCATAAAGGCGATCAGCGTGACGACAGGTACGGTAAGTGAAATGGTTGCTAACACCGAACCAAAGAACAGATTCATCGCGCGCTGGACCTGGTTGTTTAATACCGCTTTTAACGCCCCTAAGCCTTCCGGCGAAAGAATCAATAGCGCCACCAGGAAACCGGTAAAAGCCACCGGAGCATTCATGCTGGTGAGCAGTGTTTCCAGCGGACTGGCGTTCATTTTGGTAACCGCTATCACCGCAATTAAATGGATAATCAACCAGACGGCATGCCACAGGCTGCTATGGGCAGACGGTTTACCATGGTGCGGATCGTCATCATCACTGTCATCTTCATGTTCATAGACAAACAGACTCTGATGCGTTTTGGTCTGAATTAGCAAAAATACGCCGTACATTGCTGCGGAAATTAATGCCACCAGCAACGCCTGACCAGTTGAAAAATTCGCCGCAGGCAGAGCCATCGGGAATACCAGCACAATAATTGCCAATGGAAACAGGGCGATTAAATACTGTTTAATACCAAACAGATTCATATATTGGGTGGCAAATTTGCGCCCGCCCAACAGTAATGAAAAACCAACCAGTCCACCAGTAACAATCATAATGATTGAATAGAGCGTATCTCGCATTAACGTCGGCGCCGCATCGCCGGTCGCCATTAAGGCTGATATCAAACTGACTTCAAGAATAACCACGGAAAGGCTAAGAATAAGAGAGCCATAAGGTTCCCCCAGTCGATGGGCTAATACGTCCGCATGACGGACAACACTAAAGGCGCTGCTTAAAATACCAATAAGCGCAAGAAGATTGATGCCTATGACCACTGGTAGTGTTTGACTGCTTCCCCACAGGAACAGCACTACCAGCGCCAGAACCGGGAAAATAAGCGAGGTCTCCTTGTGGCGGGTTTTTACCGCCTCGTGAGCATTTGTCATTATGGTTATCCTTTGCAGATGAATTTGTCGAAAATGTAATAAATAGGCAGAAAAAATAACAGAAAGTGTCTGGATATCGGTAACATTTTACGAAATTTTACCCCGCTGTCGCTTTTTTACTCTTTGGGGTATAAAAATAATCAACGTGTTTAGACAATGTTTGTATTAGCACCTCTTAAGAAGAGTCTGACGTGAAAAGTCTTATATGCTGGCAAGCGTGGATATTGTTGACCACACTTAAAGTTCACCTTTAAAAAAGGAGTCAACAATGCCGTATAAAACAAAAAGCGATCTGCCGGAAAATGTAAAACACGTTCTACCGTCCCATGCCCAGGATATCTATAAAGAGGCATTCAACAGCGCCTGGGATCAATATAAAGATAAAGAAGATCGGCGTGATGATGCCAGTCGGGAGGAGACAGCGCATAAAGTGGCCTGGGCAGCAGTGAAACATGAATATGCTAAAGGAAGTGATGATAAATGGCATAAAAAGTTATAACTCCCGGTGATGAGTTAAAGCTATTCGTGCGGCGTCGCCTTGCAAGTGGTCTGCAGATTGCATATTGTCCCGGTAATGGTTCCAAAATGAGCAGTAAAAATGTCTGGAAGACACCAAAAAGTTGTCGCAGGGAAGTATGCAGTGGCGGAGGTATAAGGTGATAACGCGGGATTTCTTGATGAATGCCGATTGTAAAACGGCATTTGGCACTATTGAAGAATCACTCTTATGGTCGGCAGAACAGCGGGCAGCCTCGCTGGCAGCTACGCTGGCTTGTCGTCCTGATGAGGGGACGGTGTGGATCTTCGGTTATGGATCGTTGATGTGGAATCCGGCGCTGGAGTTTATCGAGTCCTGTACCGGTACGCTGGTTGGGTGGCACCGGGCGTTCTGTCTGCGTCTGACCGCCGGAAGGGGGACGGCACACCAGCCGGGAAGAATGCTTGCTCTGAAAGAGGGCGGCCGCACCACGGGAGTGGCGTATCGCTTGCCGGAAGAGACGCTGGAGCAGGAACTGACCTTGCTGTGGAAGCGGGAGATGATTACCGGCTGCTACCTGCCAACCTGGTGTCAGCTTGATCTTGATGACGGGCGCACAGTCAACGCGCTGGTGTTTATTATGGACCCGCGCCATCCTGAATATGAGTCCGATACCCGAGCTCAGGTGATTGCTCCGTTGATTGCTGCGGCGAGTGGTCCACTTGGAACCAATGCGCAGTATTTATTTTCTCTGGAACAAGAGCTCAACAAACTGGGGATGCAGGATGACGGGCTGAATGATTTACTGGTGTCGGTGAAAAAACTGCTGGCGGAGAATTTCCCGGATGGTGTCTTACGGCCCGGTTTTGCCTGATGAAACTGTTATCACAGCGGGGCGTTTCTGTAACCTTGAGCGCCCCATACTGCAATTAAAACGTAAGCACTTTATCGGCAACCAGCGTCCATTGCGCCAGTTCGACCAGTGTGCCAATTTCAACTCCATCAATCAGCGGAAGTGGGCTGATACCGCGACCATCGGTGCAGGTTTTGCACAATTTCACAGGCACATTTTGTGCAGTGAGGATCTCCAGCATTTGCTGAATATTGTAGCCTTCCCCCGGTTTTTGTCCGCGTAATCCGGCAGTTACCGCATCAGACATCAGGAACAGACGCAGATCCAGGTTGCTCTCCTGTTCCCGTAGCGCAATGGCCAGCCGCAGGCTATTAAATAAGGATTCGCTCCCGTAGGGCGCGCCATTGGCAACGATCACGATTTTTTGCATTACTCACTCCTGTATTCAGATAATTAGATTTTCGACTTCTATCTTACTGCTTTTACGCTGTCTGACCAATTTGCCACATTTTTAGGATTTTCCATAAAGCATGAGAAAGTACGAGAAAAGTTACCAGTAATCGTTATTCTATAAAGTAATGGGTGTTCATTTTTACCGGAAATTACTGACGTTTTGAGCCGTATCGTCTCTCGTGTTACCCCACTTTATTTACTCTTGCTGCTGGCAGGCGGTATAGCTAGCGCACAGCCATCCGTTGAGCAGCAATCGGTAAATCCTTTTGATAACGATAAGGATGGTCTGCCGGACTTAGGAATGGCACCGGAAAATCATGACGGTGAAAAACACTTCGCCGAAATCGTGAAAGATTTTGGTGAAACCAGTATGACTGATAACGGTCAGGATACAGGCGAACAGGCAAAA
Source organism: Escherichia sp. MR (assembly GCF_005280595.1). Taxonomy (NCBI): domain Bacteria; kingdom Pseudomonadati; phylum Pseudomonadota; class Gammaproteobacteria; order Enterobacterales; family Enterobacteriaceae; genus Escherichia; species Escherichia sp. MR. The sequence goes on from NZ_SZVK01000047.1 coordinate 21,863, forward strand.
GCCTTTGCGCAGGGAAAAGTTCGTGATGCGTTCAGTCAGCAGGTTAATCAACATGTGGAATCGTGGCTTTCGCCGTGGGGGAACGCCAGTGTTGACGTCAAAGTGGATAACGAAGGGCATTTCACCGGCAGCCGGGGGAGCTGGTTTGTACCGTTGCAGGATAACGAGCGTTATCTTACATGGAGCCAACTTGGGCTCACCCAGCAGGACGATGGTCTGGTAAGTAACCTTGGCATTGGTCAACGCTGGAGGCATGGCACATGGTTGATGGGATACAACACGTTTTATGACAACTTGTTAGATGAAAATCTTCAGCGGGCAGGGTTTGGCGCTGAAGCATGGGGAGAATATCTACGCTTGTCGGCAAATTATTACCAGCCTTTTGCCTCATGGCATGAACAGACTGCCTCGCTCGAGCAGCGTATGGCGCGTGGTTATGATCTGACTGCCCGGATGCGAATGCCGTTTTACCAGCATCTCAACACCAGTGTCAGCCTCGAACAATATTTTGGTCAGCGTGTCGATCTGTTTAATTCTGGCACGGGTTACCATAATCCTGTCGCCATGAGTCTGGGGCTTAATTACACCCCTGTTCCACTCGTTACTATGACCGCTCAGCATAAACAAGGCGAAAGTGGAGAAAGCCAAAATAATCTCGGGCTGAATATTAACTACCGCTTTGGGGTGCCACTAAACAAACAACTTTCTGCTGGCGAAGTTGCTGAGAGTCAGTCGTTGCGCGGCAGTCGCTATGACAATCCGCAGCGGAATAATCTGCCGGTCATTGAGTATCATCAGCGTAAAACCTTAACGGTATTTCTGGCGACGCCCCCCTGGGATCTTAAACCTGGTGAAACGGTGCCGCTGAAATTACAAATCCACAGTCGTTACGGTATTCGACAATTGATCTGGCAAGGGGATACACAGATGTTAAGTCTGACATCGGGAGCCACAGCCAATAGTGCGGATGGCTGGACGCTGATCGTGCCGGACTGGCAAAGTGGAGAAGAGGCGACCAATCGATGGCGCTTGTCGGTGGTGGTGGAAGATAACCAGGGACAGCGTGTCTCTTCCAATGAGATCACGCTAACGCTTGCCGAACCTTTCGATGAAATGGCAAAGGACGAACTGCGCTGGGAACCATAATCAGAAAATACGTTCCTGATGCACCCATACTGCGGCTTCCACACGAGATTTAAGCTTCATTTTTTTCAGCATGTGCTTCACGTGCACTTTGACCGTGCTTTCAGTGATGTCCAGGCGACGGGCGATCATCTTATTCGGTAAGCCCTGAGCAATCAGTTTCAGAATATCGCGCTCGCGCGGCGTTAACTGGTTGACGTCGCGTTCAGTCGTGGCGCGGTTAGCACGCAGGCTGGCGGCCAGAACAGGGGTTAACGCCTCGCTTAATACCATTTCGCCAGCTGCAGCCTGGTGCAACGCTTTTAACAGATCTTCCGGCTCCATATCTTTTAACAGATAACCATCTGCGCCGCGTTTCAGCGCGGTGACGACGTCCTCTTCATGGTTCGAGACGCTGAATACCACAATGCGACCGGATAAAGATTTTTCGCGCAGTTTATCCAGCGTTTCCAGACCGTTCATGCCGGGCATATTCAGATCAAGCAGAATCAGATCAGGATCGAGAGATTCCGCAAGTAAAATACCCTGCTCGCCATTGCTCGCTTCGCCAACCACAGTGATATCGGGGGCCATGCTGATAAGCTGTTTTACGCCAGTTCGCAGCATCGGGTGATCGTCGATCAGCAGGATAGTAGCCGGTTCCTGATTACTCATGGATATCTCCTTGGACGTCTGTGAAAGTTTTTTCGGGAATAAAAGTGACCACCACTTCGGTGCCACCTGATTCACGACGGCGGACGCGACAGTCGCCACGCAGACTTTGCGCACGGTCACGCATAATTATCATGCCGTAGTGATTGCTGCGGATGGCATTTTCAGGCACCCCGCAGCCGTTATCCTGGACGGTCAGTTTGACCTGATTATCGTTTTGCGCCACCGTCACAACGACCTCGCTCGCTTGCGAATGTTTGAGGGCGTTACTTAATGCCTCACGGGCAATTTGCAACAGATGGATTGCCTGATGCGAGGGCACCAGACGCGGTGGCAACTGGTAATCCAGCTTCACCGGGAAGCCAAATTTGGCGCTGTACTCTTCACAACTTGCCTCCAGTGCCGGGCGTAATCCCGGTTCTGTGAGCTGCAAACGGAATGTGGTGAGCAACTCACGCAACTGCGCCCATGACGCATTCAGTTCGTTACGGATCTGGCTTAACAGTTCGCGGCTGCTTTCTGGCAGTGCGTCGCCTTGCATCTGTAAACAACTCACTTGCATCTTCATACAAGAGAGAGATTGGGCAATAGAATCATGTAGTTCGCGCGCAATGGTGGCACGCTCTTCCATCACGATCAACTGCTGCTGGCGTTCCTGATGGCGATCCAGCGCCAGAGTGGCGGTTAATTGTTCAACCAGCGTATCCACCAGTTGCTGTTGATCATGGCTCAGATGGCGTCCCTGAGGCAGGGTCGCCAGCAAAATGCCGTACTGCATATGGGAATCTGCCAGTCGCCATTTCAGGGTAGTGCCGCGATCACCAACGGGTAATACCCCGCGTGGGCAGAGTTGGCAGCCTTTGTCGTCGCAGGTCATATCCGGCTGGCAGGTGAACTCCTGATGATTCTCTTCATCTTCAGTGTCATATACACGCAGTTCGATATCACGCAGCAGGGTTAAATTTTGCAATCCGTTGAGTACAGGTGACAGGCGTTCACACAGTGGGGCGCGAGAATGCAAACGACGGTTAGCCTGCCACAAAAACGAGAGTATTTGATTTTTATGCTCCAGCCCGGCGGTTTTCTCCTGTACCCGATGCTCAAGTACGGCATAACTCTCCGCCAGTTCCGCAGACATATTGTTCAGTGCCGTTCCGAGCATTGCCATTTCGTTGCGCCCGCTGATATTCGCCCGCTGGGTAAAATCGCGATGGCTGACGGCACTCGCCATCGCCAGCAATTGCCGCCACGGCTGTAGCAGCCGTGCCCGCAGCCATATGATGGTAAATACCAGCAGAAGTGCCATAAACACAGCCATCACCCGATGAACCAGTACGACCGTCTCAATGCGCATTTCTGTGGTGCGGTCAAAACCAGACACCAACTGATCAAGCCCGGCGACAAACTGGCTGACGTCAGCCGACACCGTTTCGCGGCTTTGTGCGTGTAGCAGCGCAGGAATCAGCTCATGGCGCCAGTAATCCTGCAACCCCTGTAATTGCGCCAGTTGCCCGTCTCGTTCTGCTGCTCGAGTTAATTCGGTGCTAAATGCCGTTTGTTCCATCTCTTTGATTAAGGGCTTGTCTTTCTCGCTTAATGGTACTGCCGCCAGTAGCCGGTAAGTTTGCATACGCAGCGATCCCGCTTTGTTAATAGCATGGGCGCTGCCCTGAACGCCTTGTACCAGCCAGCCAGAAACCGCCATCCCCGCCAGTCCAATAGCGGTAGAAAGCAAAACAATAAGCGCAACCTGATTAACCAGGGTGAGCGGAGAGAGACAACGTTTAAGCATGTAAACCTCTTCCTTCAGGCTTTGAATGAGCAATAACCTTAATGAATGTGACGATACATTCTGGAATGGCGTTATTCTCGGCTATTGGCTGAAGTATACCCATACCTGGAAAGAGTTACTCCTTATTTGCCGTGTGGTTAGTCGATTTACATCAGTAAGGGTAGGGATTTTACAGTACTGTGAAAAATCTCATAATTTTTATGAAATCTCCGTACTCACTATGGGTAATCATAAATATCAATGATAGATAAAGTTATCTTATCGTTTGATTTACATCAAATTACCTTTGGCTACAGACACTAAGGTGGCAGACATCGAAACGAGTATCAGAGGTGTCTATGAGTCACTCATCCGCCCCCGAAAGGGCTACTGGAGCTGTCATTACTGATTGGCGACCGGAAGATCCTGCGTTCTGGCAACAGCGCGGCCAGCGTATAGCCAGCCGCAATCTGTGGATTTCCGTTCCCTGTCTGCTACTGGCGTTTTGTGTATGGATGTTATTCAGTGCCGTCGCGGTAAATTTACCGAAAGTCGGCTTTAATTTTACGACCGATCAGCTGTTTCTTTTGACCGCACTACCTTCGGTTTCTGGCGCATTATTGCGTGTGCCATACTCCTTTATGGTTCCAATCTTCGGTGGTCGTCGCTGGACGGCGTTCAGCACCGGCATTCTCATTATTCCTTGCGTCTGGCTGGGTTTTGCCGTGCAGGACACCACTACGCCATACAGCGTATTCATCATTATTTCTCTGCTGTGCGGCTTTGCTGGCGCGAACTTCGCATCCAGTATGGCAAACATTAGCTTCTTCTTTCCCAAGCAGAAGCAGGGTGGTGCACTGGGGCTGAATGGTGGTCTGGGCAACATGGGCGTTAGCGTCATGCAGCTGGTTGCTCCGCTGGTGGTATCACTGTCAATTTTTGCTGCATTTGGCAGCCAGGGCGTAACACAGCCGGATGGCACCGAGTTGTATCTGGCTAACGCGTCCTGGGTATGGGTGCCGTTCCTCGCCATCTTCACCATTGCAGCGTGGTTTGGCATGAACGACCTTGCTACCTCGAAAGCCTCTATCAAGGAGCAGTTGCCAGTACTCAAACGGGGTCATCTGTGGATTATGAGCCTGCTGTATCTGGCAACCTTTGGTTCCTTCATCGGTTTCTCTGCGGGTTTTGCCATGCTGTCTAAAACGCAGTTTCCGGATGTACAGATCCTGCACTACGCCTTCTTCGGACCGTTTATTGGCGCACTGGCGCGTTCTGCGGGGGGAGCATTGTCTGACCGTCTCGGCGGTACTCGGGTCACGCTGGTGAACTTCGTGCTGATGGCGATTTTCAGTGGTCTGCTGTTCCTCACCTTACCGACTGACGGGCAAGGCGGAAACTTCATGGCATTCTTTGCGGTCTTCCTGGCGCTGTTCCTGACGGCGGGGCTGGGTAGTGGTTCCACCTTCCAGATGATTTCCGTGATCTTCCGTAAACTGACGATGGATCGCGTGAAAGCAGAAGGCGGTTCTGACGAACGTGCCATGCGTGAAGCGGCAACCGACACTGCGGCGGCGCTGGGCTTCATCTCCGCGATTGGCGCTATCGGTGGCTTCTTTATCCCGAAAGCGTTCGGTAGCTCACTGGCATTAACAGGGTCGCCAGTCGGTGCAATGAAAGTATTTTTGATTTTCTATATCGCCTGCGTAGTAATTACCTGGGCGGTATATGGTCGGCATTCTAAAAAATAAATCGTAATATTTGATTATCCTTTGCGCGGCATAATGTCGCGCTTTTTTTATTTGTTATTTAGTTACAACATACTTATAGAGAGATGATTATTTCAACGGCGTCAATTAAGCACCATTAATATGTCATCCATGGGGGATACTCCTTAATACCCATCTGTATAAAAATCCGAAGTGATTAAATGACATTGGATGTAAAAAACATTAATTTACAATAAGTTGGATAATAAATATTAATTACCCCAAAGAGGTATATTAGGAATTTACTTTATTTTTCATCCCCACCACTCTTGATCGTTATCAATTCCCACGACGTTTCAGAGCGTTACCTTTGTTTTAAACATTAGCAATGTCGATTTATCAGAGAGCCGACAGGCTCCCACAGGAGAAAACCGATGAGTAAATTCCTGGACCGGTTTCGCTACTTCAAACAGAAGGGTGATACCTTTGCCGATGGGCATGGCCAGCTTCTCGATACCAACCGTGACTGGGAGGATGGATATCGCCAGCGTTGGCAGCATGACAAAATCGTCCGCTCTACCCACGGGGTAAACTGCACCGGCTCCTGCAGCTGGAAAATCTACGTTAAAAACGGTCTGGTGACCTGGGAAACCCAGCAGACTGACTATCCGCGTACTCGTCCGGATCTGCCAAACCATGAACCTCGCGGCTGCCCGCGCGGTGCCAGCTACTCCTGGTATCTCTATAGCGCCAACCGTCTGAAATACCCGATGATGCGCAAACGCCTGATGAAAATGTGGCGTGAAGCGAAGGCGCAGCATAGCGATCCGGTTGAGGCATGGGCTTCTATTATCGAAGACGCCGATAAAGCGAAAAGCTTTAAGCAGGCGCGTGGACGCGGTGGTTTTGTTCGTTCTTCCTGGCAGGAAGTGAACGAACTGATCGCCGCGTCTAACGTTTACACCATCAAAAACTACGGCCCGGATCGTGTCGCTGGCTTCTCGCCAATTCCGGCAATGTCGATGGTTTCTTACGCATCAGGTGCTCGCTATCTTTCGCTGATTGGCGGTACTTGCTTAAGCTTCTACGACTGGTACTGCGACCTGCCTCCTGCGTCTCCGCAAACCTGGGGCGAGCAAACTGACGTACCGGAATCCGCTGACTGGTACAACTCCAGCTATATCATCGCCTGGGGCTCTAACGTTCCGCAGACCCGTACCCCGGACGCTCACTTCTTTACCGAAGTGCGTTACAAAGGCACCAAAACCGTTGCCGTCACGCCGGACTACGCTGAAATCGCCAAACTGTGCGATCTGTGGCTGGCACCGAAACAGGGCACCGACGCAGCAATGGCGCTGGCAATGGGGCACGTGATGCTGCGTGAATTCCATCTCGATAACCCAAGCCAGTATTTCACCGATTATGTGCGTCGCTACACCGACATGCCGATGCTGGTAATGCTGGAAGAGCGCGACGGTTATTACGCTGCGGGTCGTATGCTGCGTGCCGCCGATCTGGTTGATTCGCTGGGTCAGGAAAACAACCCGGAATGGAAAACCGTCGCCTTTAATACGCAAGGTGAAATGGTTGCGCCGAACGGTTCTATTGGCTTCCGTTGGGGCGAGAAGGGCAAATGGAATCTGGAGCAGCGCGACGGCAAAACCGGCGAAGAAACCGAGCTGCAACTGAGTCTGCTGGGTAGTCAGGATGAGATTGCCGAAGTGGGCTTCCCGTACTTTGGCGGCGACGGCACGGAACACTTCAACAAAGTGGAGCTGGAAAACATTCTGCTGCACAAGCTGCCGGTAAAACGCCTGCAACTGGCTGATGGCAGCACCGCACTGGTGACCACCGTTTATGATTTGACGCTGGCAAACTACGGCCTGGAGCGTGGTCTGAACGACGTTAACTGCGCAACCAGCTATGACGACGTGAAAGCCTACACCCCGGCCTGGGCCGAGCAGATCACCGGTGTTTCTCGTAGCCAGATTATCCGCATTGCCCGTGAATTTGCCGACAACGCTGATAAGACGCACGGTCGTTCAATGATCATTGTTGGTGCCGGTCTGAACCACTGGTATCACCTCGATATGAACTATCGCGGTCTGATCAACATGCTGATTTTCTGCGGCTGCGTTGGTCAGAGCGGTGGCGGTTGGGCACACTACGTAGGTCAGGAAAAACTGCGTCCGCAAACCGGCTGGCAGCCGCTGGCGTTTGCCCTTGACTGGCAGCGTCCGGCGCGTCACATGAACAGCACTTCTTATTTCTATAACCACTCCAGCCAGTGGCGTTATGAAACCGTGACTGCGGAAGAACTGCTGTCGCCGATGGCGGATAAATCCCGTTATACCGGACACCTGATCGACTTTAACGTCCGTGCAGAACGCATGGGCTGGCTGCCGTCTGCACCGCAGTTAGGCACTAACCCGCTGACTATTGCTCGCGAAGCAGAAAAAGCGGGCATGAATCCGGTGGACTATACGGTGAAATCCCTGAAAGAGGGGTCAATCCGTTTTGCTGCGGAACAGCCGGAAAACGGCAAAAACCATCCGCGTAACCTGTTTATCTGGCGTTCTAACCTGCTGGGCTCTTCCGGTAAAGGTCATGAGTTTATGCTCAAGTACCTGCTGGGGACGGAACACGGTATCCAGGGTAAAGATCTGGGGCAGCAGGGCGGCGTGAAGCCGGAAGAAGTGGACTGGCAGGATAACGGTCTGGAAGGCAAGCTGGATCTGGTGGTGACGCTGGACTTCCGTCTGTCGAGCACCTGTCTCTATTCCGACATCATTTTGCCGACGGCGACCTGGTACGAAAAAGACGACATGAATACTTCGGATATGCATCCGTTTATTCACCCGCTGTCTGCGGCGGTCGATCCGGCCTGGGAAGCGAAAAGCGACTGGGAAATCTACAAAGCCATCGCGAAAAAATTCTCCGAAGTGTGCGTCGGTCATCTGGGTAAAGAAACCGACATCGTTACGCTGCCAATCCAGCACGACTCCGCCGCCGAACTGGCGCAGCCGCTGGATGTGAAAGACTGGAAAAAAGGCGAATGCGATCTGATCCCAGGTAAAACCGCACCGCATATTATGGTGGTTGAGCGTGATTATCCGGCCACTTACGAACGCTTTACCTCTATCGGCCCGCTGATGGAGAAAATCGGTAACGGCGGTAAAGGGATTGCCTGGAACACCCAGAGTGAGATGGATCTGCTGCGTAAGCTCAACTACACCAAGGCTGAAGGCCCGGCGAAAGGCCAGCCAATGCTCAACACCGCAATTGATGCGGCAGAGATGATCCTGACGCTGGCACCGGAAACCAACGGTCAGGTAGCCGTGAAAGCCTGGGCGGCACTGAGCGAGTTTACCGGTCGTGACCATACGCATCTGGCGCTGAATAAAGAAGACGAGAAGATCCGCTTCCGCGATATTCAGGCACAGCCGCGCAAAATTATCTCCAGCCCGACCTGGTCTGGTCTGGAAGATGAACACGTTTCTTACAACGCCGGTTACACCAACGTTCACGAGCTAATTCCGTGGCGCACGCTCTCTGGTCGTCAGCAGCTGTATCAGGATCATCAGTGGATGCGTGATTTCGGTGAAAGCCTGCTGGTTTATCGTCCGCCGATCGATACCCGTTCGGTGAAAGAAGTGATGGGACAGAAATCTAACGGTAACCCGGAAAAAGCTCTGAACTTCCTGACGCCGCACCAGAAGTGGGGGATCCATTCCACTTACAGCGACAACCTGCTGATGCTGACTTTAGGTCGCGGTGGTCCGGTGGTCTGGCTGAGCGAAGCCGATGCTAAAGATTTGGGTATTGCCGACAACGACTGGATTGAAGTCTTCAACAGCAATGGTGCGCTGACTGCCCGTGCGGTTGTCAGCCAGCGTGTTCCGGCAGGGATGACCATGATGTACCACGCGCAGGAACGTATCGTTAACCTGCCGGGTTCGGAAATCACGCAGCAGCGTGGGGGGATTCATAACTCGGTCACCCGTATCACGCCGAAACCGACGCATATGATCGGTGGCTATGCCCATCTGGCATACGGCTTTAACTACTACGGCACCGTAGGTTCTAACCGCGATGAGTTTGTTGTAGTGCGTAAGATGAAGAACATTGACTGGTTAGATGGCGAAGGCAATGACCAGGTACAGGAGAGCGTAAAATGAAAATTCGTTCACAAGTCGGCATGGTGCTGAATCTCGATAAGTGCATCGGCTGCCACACCTGTTCAGTTACCTGTAAAAACGTCTGGACCAGCCGCGAAGGCGTTGAGTACGCGTGGTTCAACAACGTTGAAACCAAGCCGGGTCAGGGGTTCCCGACCGACTGGGAAAACCAGGAAAAATACAAAGGCGGTTGGATCCGTAAAATCAACGGCAAACTGCAACCGCGTATGGGTAACCGCGCGATGCTGCTGGGTAAAATCTTCGCCAACCCGCATTTGCCGGGGATCGACGATTATTACGAGCCGTTCGATTTTGATTATCAGAACCTGCATACCGCGCCGGAAGGCAGCAAATCGCAGCCGATTGCCCGTCCGCGTTCGCTGATTACTGGTGAACGGATGGCGAAAATCGAAAAAGGGCCGAACTGGGAAGATGACCTGGGCGGCGAGTTTGACAAACTGGCGAAAGACAAGAACTTCGACAACATCCAGAAGGCTATGTATAGCCAGTTCGAAAACACCTTCATGATGTATTTGCCGCGTCTGTGCGAACACTGCCTCAACCCGGCATGTGTGGCGACCTGTCCGAGCGGGGCTATCTACAAACGTGAAGAAGATGGCATCGTACTGATCGATCAGGATAAATGCCGTGGCTGGCGTATGTGCATCACCGGATGCCCGTACAAAAAAATCTACTTCAACTGGAAGAGCGGTAAATCTGAGAAGTGCATCTTCTGCTATCCGCGTATTGAAGCCGGTCAGCCGACGGTGTGCTCAGAAACCTGTGTGGGTCGTATCCGTTATCTTGGCGTGCTGTTGTACGATGCGGACGCCATTGAACGTGCAGCCAGCACCGAGAACGAGAAAGATCTCTACCAGCGTCAGCTGGAAGTGTTCCTCGACCCGAACGATCCGAAAGTCATCGAGCAAGCGATTAAAGACGGTATTCCGCTAAGCGTTATTGAAGCCGCACAACAGTCGCCGGTGTATAAAATGGCGATGGACTGGAAACTGGCGCTGCCGCTGCATCCGGAATATCGCACATTGCCGATGGTCTGGTACGTGCCGCCTCTGTCACCGATTCAGTCTGCGGCAGACGCGGGCGAACTGGGCAACAACGGCATTTTGCCAGACGTAGAAAGCCTGCGTATCCCGGTTCAGTACCTGGCGAATCTGCTGACCGCCGGTGATACCCAACCGGTACTGCTCGCGTTGAAACGTATGCTGGCAATGCGTCATTACAAACGAGCTGAAACCGTTGACGGTAAAGTTGATACCCGTGCGCTGGAAGAGGTCGGCCTGACCGAAGCCCAGGCACAGGAGATGTACCGTTATCTGGCGATTGCAAACTATGAAGATCGCTTTGTGGTGCCGAGCAGCCATCGTGAACTGGCGCGGGAAGCCTTCCCGGAGAAAAATGGTTGCGGCTTTACCTTTGGTGACGGCTGCCACGGTTCAGAGACCAAATTCAATCTGTTCAACAGCCGTCGTATCGATGCCATCGACGTGACCAGTAAAACGGAGCCGCATCCATGATCGAACTCGTGATTGTATCGCGTCTCCTTGAATATCCGGATGCTGCCTTATGGCAGCATCAACAAGAGATGTTTGAGGCGATTGCCGCGTCGGAAAATCTGTCAAAAGAGGATGCCCATGCGCTGGGCATTTTCCTGCGCGATTTAACTGCGATGGATCCGCTGGACGCTCAGGCGCAGTACAGCGAACTGTTCGACCGTGGTCGTGCCACGTCGCTGTTACTGTTTGAACATGTGCACGGCGAATCCCGCGATCGTGGTCAGGCGATGGTGGATTTGCTGGCGCAGTACGAGCAGCACGGCTTGCAGTTAAACAGTCGTGAACTGCCGGATCATCTGCCGCTGTATCTGGAGTACCTGGCGCAGTTGCCGCAAAGCGAAGCCGTGGAAGGTTTGAAAGATATCGCGCCGATTCTGGCGTTGCTAAGTGCTCGTCTGCAACAGCGTGAAAGCCGTTATGCAGTGCTGTTTGATCTGCTGCTGAAACTGGCGAATACCGCTATCGACAGCGACAAAGTGGCGGAAAAAATTGCCGATGAAGCGCGCGATGATACGCCGCAGGCGCTGGATGCTGTCTGGGAAGAAGAGCAGGTTAAATTCTTTGCTGACAAAGGCTGCGGTGATTCGGCAATCACTGCTCATCAGCGTCGCTTTGCCGGTGCCGTCGCGCCGCAATATCTGAATATCACCACCGGAGGACAGCACTAATGCAATTCCTGAATATGTTCTTCTTTGATATCTACCCGTACATTGCCGGGGCGGTCTTCCTGATTGGTAGCTGGCTGCGCTATGACTACGGGCAGTACACCTGGCGCGCGGCGTCCAGCCAGATGCTGGATCGCAAAGGGATGAACCTTGCGTCTAACCTGTTCCATATCGGAATTCTGGGGATTTTTGTCGGTCACTTCTTCGGTATGCTGACGCCGCACTGGATGTATGAAGCGTGGTTGCCGATTGAAGTGAAACAGAAAATGGCGATGTTTGCTGGTGGTGCCAGCGGCGTGCTGTGCCTGATTGGCGGTGTGCTGTTGCTAAAACGCCGCCTGTTCAGCCCGCGCGTGCGTGCAACGACTACCGGAGCGGATATCCTGATCTTGTCGCTGCTCGTTATCCAGTGTGCGCTGGGGCTGCTGACCATTCCGTTCTCCGCTCAGCATATGGACGGTAGCGAGATGATGAAACTGGTTGGCTGGGCGCAGTCGGTAGTGACCTTCCACGGTGGCGCTTCTCAGCACCTTGATGGTGTCGCGTTTATTTTCCGTTTGCACCTGGTGCTGGGGATGACGTTATTCCTGCTGTTCCCGTTCTCGCGTCTGGTGCACATCTGGAGCGTACCGGTGGAGTATCTGACACGGAAATATCAGCTGGTGCGTGCTCGTCACTAAGCGAAATTTAGTTCACATAGACCCTGCTTCGGCGGGGTTTTTTGTTTTGTGTAAAAGTGTGCAGACCTAAAAACAGGCATGACGAATTCTGTGTGACAACAAGAAATAAGTGGTTAGTAAATTGGTTTAGAAGAGTATTTTCAGGAAGTAATGGTGGTGGGGGAAGGATTATTCGTCGCTTCGCTCCTCACCCTTCGGGCCGTTGCCTGCGGCAACGTTCTCTCGCTTTCGCTCGAGTCGAACCTTAATCGAAGGTCCTCACCCTTCCTCAATGAGTGCAAAGATTAACAATCTCACCGAAGTTACCACATCGCTGTGGTGAATAATGGTGG
>NZ_SZVK01000048.1:0-31898 GCF_005280595.1 Escherichia sp. MR
AGTGCGTTACTGCTCCATTGCGCAAGATCGCCGCCAAGTTGCAGAACATAACGGTTGCTCTGAGTGCTCAGTTCATCTGAGCGATCCTTAAAGCGGTTATGTCCGCCAATGTTACGTAACCACAGACTGGTCACTTTCTGCTCGCCGGTTAGCAGGTCGGTGTACTGTGTTTCCCCCAGACGGTCATGCAGCCGGGTATTAAACAGCGTATTTGCAGCCTGAATATTGGCCAGATAGCTACTAATCTCCGGGCGATACTGATGCTTTCTTTCTGGTAGTGGTTCTGGTGAAACGGGGGTATAAGGAGAAGCCGGTGTCGGTGTATCAGGTGGCTCTGGTGAATCAGGTATTACAGGGTCAACAGGTGGTATAAGTGGGGTTTCACTGGTTAAGTACCAGTTCTGATCGTCACTTTTCGTCACGTTGTAATCATAGGCTCCGGCAACAATACGGCCTTCTTTACTAAACGTACCCTCTGATGCCCCCGTTATTTCAACAATGCGGATACCTTCAAGCGTATCGGCGCCCTGACCACCGGCATTATGAACACTCACACGGGTATGACCAGACGTGTTGCCTTTTACAATTAATTTATCGGTCGCAGAATTATCATCGCCGAGTGCGGTACGCATAACTAACAAACCGTTATTAGCGGTGTAATTGCCATTGATGGTGAGTGTGGCAGGCGTGAATTTGTCGCCATTTTTTGAGGACGACAGTGTTGCCGTACCCGCCAAATCCAGCGCATTTAAGGTTTGTGAAAAACCAGCTAAATCAATATTCCCTCCACTGGAGACGACATAACTGGAGTTTGGACTAAAGGTATCGTTGATACCGGCGCGCAGGGTGCCTTTACTAATATTCGTTTGGCCAGAATAGGTATTTGCGCCAGCCAACGTCGTGACTCCGGAACCTACCTGGTTAACCTCGCCTTTGCCAACGATATCTGCTGCCAGGATAAAATCTTCGCTGGAATGGTTGAAATTAATCTGGGCAGTACTGTCCCCGACCTCGCTTCCCATATGGATAATCGGCGTCTTAATTGCCCCCGCTTTTTGCTCGGCTTCTCCCTGCGCTCCACCAATGTTTAGAATACCGGTGCTGGTTTCGTCCATTCCAAGCCAGATAAATTGATTCGCGCTGACCGTGGCATTATTACTCACGGTAAGAATACCCTTTGCTTCGTTCAGCAATGAGCCCAATCCCCCAAGGGAGATAAACTCATTCACGGCTAATGAAGAATTGTCACCATCAACCAGCGTTTCACCGTATCCCGTTCCCTGAAAATTCTCCATATTTCCATTAAAGCCAATGATCATATCTTTTGACGCTGTAAGATGACCGCCATGAGTGATTTCGAGTTTACCCGTCCCCTGATCGCCTACCATCACATACCGTGCGGCAACGGATGATCCCTCACCATCAATAACGACTTGCCCCTGTGCCTGGTAATTAAATTCACCGATTCTGAATTCATTTAAATCGGTGATAGTACTACCGCTGAGTACCATTAAAGTTCCTGAACCGCCATTAGTTCCCAGGTAAATATCGCGTTCATTAGGCGATGCATGACTAAGCGTCAGATGAGTGTTATTTTCTAATTTTATTGTCCCTGACGTCGCATTACCGATTACGATTTTAGCAGTAGTCAGATCCCGCCCGTCTATATTCAACGTTCCTGCACTTGTTGCTCCAACATTAAGATACCGAAACTGGTCCCATACTGGTGAGTTATTTTCTGATGAAGATAAGGTTACGACATCATTATTATTGATTGTCACATCGCTGTTGATAGTGGCTGGTGGTGTCCATGCCTGAGAAATTGGTATTGATAGCACAGTTGAAATAGCTATTGCCAGCGTGGACAAGGGATGCTGTCTGATATTCATAAAGTTAATTTTCATCCTTATGATTTATTTTAAGATAAATAGCGAATCCACAGTAACTACGTAAAAAATTAGATTTTAAGGCCGCTGAATCAGGTTGCTGTTCTGTAAATGAAGGGTAGTGTGTGAGGCCAATAATTATAAATCAGTTTAATTTGTGATTAATTTGATATTAATTTGTTTTGATGGTTTAGGCATTAGGGTGAAAATAAGGTGCATAATTTTACTTAGCGGAAATTTTTAAATGTCTTAAGGCATAAAAAATGAGCAAAGAAAAAGCAAAGGAAATCAATAAGATGTTTTTTCGGAATTTTGCGGGGTTAGTAACAGTAACTGATTAATTGCATGTTTATTGTTTGCACATCTTTTTAGATATAAAAAACACCAGAATTATTATCAAAAAATAATGTAAGTCTGGTTTCCAAGCATGGGTTATATGCACGTAAATAATAAGATTAAACATTTCCTCATTAAGAAAAGTGCAAAAATATTCTCTTCTCAGGCAATGTAAATCTGCCCGATACGATAAACGTATCGGGCAGGTGTTTAATTCTCCGGCTTTCTACCTGTCAGTCACCCGATATTCCACGCTATGCGCTTCATCAGGTTGTGGAACTTCCAGCCTTGAGGCCATCCGCATCACCACCGCTTCAGGAACGGCATACTCGCGTCTGGCATTTTGCTGCTTCCATTGCGCCCATGGCACTTCCAGATAAACGATTTTTACTCGTGCGCCGTAAGCCGTAAACAGACTGATAAGCTGGCTACGCAGCTGGCGGGTAATGTTCGTTGCATTCCAGACAAACGACTTCTTTTGCCGAAGTCGCACGCGAGCTTCTTCTTTTGCCTGCTGTACAATACGACCAGTCGCGGTTTTATCGTCAGGGCTGGCATTGATTCGCCGCCGCATGTCATCAAGGCTGATAACATCCATTCCCTGGCACTGTTCACTGATATAGCGATCTTTGCCCATTCCCGGTAAGCCACACAACAAAGTAACTTCAAAATGTTCAGCCTCCCAGGGAACAAAATCGGGAGAACTTTGTTCATGGGTCAGGTAATGCCAGCGTGCGGAATCAGAAACGAATGGGCGCACTTTTCCCCAGCATTGTTGCTCCTGGCAAAACAGCACGAACAGATCGATGCGTTCCAGCATTGACTGCTTATCAGGGCAATGACGACCAAGCAGATCGGCACGGGCAAGCAGGGCGAGCAGACGCGTGTCGACGCGCATCGCAGCAGTGAGCAGTAAACGCTCCGGTTCCGGACGTTCCAGTAACCATAGCGGTAACCCATGCAGACGCACCAGTGCAACGATTTGCTCGCGCAGCACAAATGGCGTGGGGATATCGCGCCATAAAATTTGTCGGGCCGTCAGTTCGCCCCGACGAGCATGACCAGGCGACTGAATACGTCCGTTTTCCTGAACGGTAGTGCTGCGCTTTTCAACATCATGCAATAACGCCGCCGCCCATAAAACTTCCTGCTGTTGAGCGGGGAGTTGCTGGAATTCTGGCAGAGCAACGAGCGCGTTAAGCACCATTTCGGTATGCACGCCGACGTCACCTTCACCATGATGCTCCGGGTCTTGTGGCGTGTGATGCATCTCCTCAACCCAGCTAAAACGCTGGCGAAGTGTCGACCAGCGTTTATCGTCGGTAAGTCGCCAAATCATGACTGTTCTCCATAAGCGAACTCATGTGCCATCCGCGCCCGACGCCAGTGGCGCTTCCAGTGTTCGCTGGTTTTGACATGATTTTTGCGCACGTACTTGAATACATTATGGGGAAAATCGGCAACGGGAAATGCGTCGCGATTTCGGCTGACAATGCCTTCCAGCGTACAGGGTTGCCCGGTTTGCGTATCCCAGGGATCGAACGCGCCGCGCTCACAGGTCAGCGCCAGAAAATCATGTTGCCAGCTTTTTTCATCATTCCCCGGCTGCGGGCCGGAAATTTCCGGGACGCAGGGGAAATCAAACAAGGCGGCGTAAAACTGAACTTCTTCCCAGCTTAACCACATGTCCTGACAGCGAACGGCAAACAGATAAAAATCCTGCTCCAGTGCCCGGTATTCAATGGAGTGAACGGCATAAAGATTTTCGCCAAACAACTCCAGATCGCCGAGATCGTTTTTCAGTAGTTGCCAGCGTTGGCGAATCTTATAGCTCCATGCCGATTCCGTAGGGGCTGCATGGGAACGGGCAAACACGCCGAAGCGATTAAGACAGTTATTTTCGCCGTCGAGTTTTTCAGTATGTACCAGTTGCGAAATTGCCTGCATATCTTGCCAGTAACTGGCGTTAATGCGGTCATCGCTGGTGGTGCCAGGGGAGAAAGGGTAGTGCCAGGTTCTCCCGTATTTACGTTGGGTATTCATAATAATCCATTATTTGGTGTGTAATAAATGTACGCCCGCGAGGGTGCGAGTTTTGGGGTTAAAAGAAAAATGTAAGTATCACCCGCGAAAGTGAGGGCGAAGGGAAAAGAGAATTAACAACCTGAACGAATGTTCAGAACCGGTTAATGGTGAATGGAAGAGTGTGAGGCGGCGAGAAGATACACCGATTGAGTGGATAAAACAACCGTTTGCAGAATGAGCAAATAAAAAGGGAGCCGCAGCTCCCTTTGACAACATCAGTGCGCACCGCCTCCGCCGCCACCTGCGCCAAATGGCGGCCTGGCAAACCACACCAGCCCCAGCAGGACGAGGAATATTCCGGCTGACATCCAGAAGATCTCATTGGCGGAAATAATCAACCCCTGATTAGTGATCTGCTGGGCAATCCAGCCGGAAGCTTGCTGTTGCGTCATTCCCAGCCCTTCCAGTTGATGGTACATCGCCTGGGCGTTCGGGTTATACGGATTCACTGATTCGGTCAACTGCGCATGGTGCAGTGACTCGCGGTTAGTCCACATAGTCGTAGTGATTGATGTCCCGATAGACCCCGCCAGCGTTCGCGTAAAGTTGGAGAGACTCGACGCCGCCGCCAGTCGTTCCGGCGGCAAACCAGAGAGCGTAATGGTGGTCAGCGGCATAAAGAAGCAGGCCACCGCGAAGCCCTGGATAAACTGCGGCCAGGCCGATGCACCAAAATCCATACCCGGTTCAAAGGTATAAGCACGCCAGTAAAAGCAAACGGCATACATAATAAAGCTGAAGGTTACCAGCCGACGCATATCCAGTTTATGCGCAAAACGACCAATAATCGGCGACAGGATCACCGGAATAATCCCTACCGGCGCAGACGCCAGCCCTGCCCAGGTTGCCGTGTAGCCGTAGACTTCCTGCAATAATTGCGGCAACAGAACAATTGCGCCGAAGTAGAGCATGTAGGCGAGGCTGATACACAAGCAGCCAATTGTGAAGTTGCGCGATTTAAACAGTGACAGGTCGACTATCGGGTTATCGTCGGTCAACTCCCAGACAATCAGGAAGCTGATAGCCACCACCGCCACCACGGTGAGGATGATAATTTCTTGCGATGAGAACCAGTCCAGCTCTTTACCCCGGTCGAGCATAATTTGCAGGCTACCGATACCAATCACCAGCAGCGCCAGCCCCACGGCATCAATTCGCCGCCTTTCTGTACGGGTTTCGCGTCCGCGCAGGGTTTGCAGTGTCATCAACACCACCGCCACGCCAATTGGCACGTTGATGAAGAATATCCAGCCCCAGTGGTAATTATCACTGATATAACCGCCGAGGATTGGGCCGCAAATTGGCGCGACAATCACCGTCATCGACCACAACGCCAGCGCGATCGAGCGTTTAGCTGGCGGGTAGTTATTCAGTAACAGACTTTGCGAAAGTGGGATCAACGGCCCGGCGACAATCCCCTGAATCACGCGGAAGAAGATCAGCATATTCAGACTACTGGAAACACCACACGCCCACGACGCAATGGCGAAGGCAATGGTTGACCAGAGGAACAGCTTCACTTCCCCGACGCGTTTTGCCAGCCAGCCGGTAAGGGGGATCGAGATGGCGTTTGCCACCCCGAAGGAGGTGATCACCCACGTTCCCTGGCTGAGCGATGAGCCCAGATTCCCGGCGATAGTGGGGATCGCCACGTTAGCAATGGTGGAGTCCAGCACCTGCATGAATGTCGCCAGTGACAGCGCAATGGTCATAATGACCAGTTGCGCGCCTTCCAGCGGTTTTTGCTGTTGCATCACACGCACCTCTGGATTAGCCAGCGTTAGCTTTTACGATATCGTCGATCAGTTTATTGACAGGTGCCAGGCTGATTTCACGCGCGGTACTTACCGCGACCGGCGTAGAACGTACTTTGTTTGCCAGTACCTGACCGTCACGGTTAGTGGTATTGACGCTCACCAGCGTGGACAAGCCGATACGCAGTGGGTATTGCTCAAGCTGTTTTTGGTCCAGTTCAATACGAACAGGCAGACGCTGAACGACTTTGATCCAGTTACCGGTGGCATTTTGCGCCGGAAGCAGCGAGAACGCGCTACCTGTACCCATATCCAGACCGACCACTTTACCGGTGTATTTCACATCATCGCCGTAAATATCAGTGGTGATAGTGACCGGCTGACCGATGCGCATATTGGCAATCTGCGTCTCTTTAAAGTTGGCATCCACCCACATATTGGTAGCCGGAACGACCGCCATCAGCGGCGTCGTTGGGCTAATTTGCGCACCAGGCTGAACGGCTCGGCGGGAGACATAGCCGGTCATTGGGCTGACAATTCGGGTACGTTCCAGCGCCAGCCAGGCGTTACGTACTTCAGTAGCGGCCTGTTGCACGGCAGGCTGATCTTCCAGTTTAGTTCCCAGAATCATCGCCTGATTGGCATTGTATTGTTGAATGGCGACATCCAGTTGCGCCTGGGCGCTGGTGACGGCGTCGCGGGCGTGTTGCAGTTCTTCGCGACCAATCAGGTTGGCATTGCCCAGCGGCACACGGCGGTTGTAGTCGCTCTGTGCTTTAGCGAGGGCGATTTTTTGCACCTCAATATTCGCCTGCAACTGCTTGCTGTTAATCATCAGCTGGTGGGTTTGGCGAACGCTGGAAGCCAGTGCAGTTTTGGCTTTTTCAAACGCCTGGCGAGCATCTGTCGGGTCGAGAGTGACCAGCACATCGCCTTCTTTTACAAAATCGGTGTTATCGGCCCAGACTTTCGTCACGCTGCCAGACACCTGAGACATAATTTGAATCTGATTCCCTGCCACGTATGCGTCATCGGTCTCTTCAAAATGACGCAGTACCAAAAACCAATAAATTCCTATCGCTACGGCAATAATGATAAAGAGCAAGGTGAGAAGGAGGAGCAGACTCTTACGTTTGCCGCTCTTCTTTACCGGTTGCTGCGGGTTTTGAGTCTCCGCATTTGCGCTCATATTGTTCTCCACGATCTTCTTAACTCATCGGCTGAGCCGACCTGCTTGCCAAAAAGGCCAGCACGTTGCGATGCTGGCCGGTCAGTTTTTCTTTTATAAATCTGGATTTTTGAGCGAGATGACGCGTTAGCTCATCGCTTCGAGGACCATGCCGTCTTGTTCCATCTGGTCGAGACGGGAGAGCAACTTGCGGGTGATTTGCTCAAGCTGATCTTTTTCGCTAGTGCTGAGTGCGGACCAGAGTTGATGCAGGCAGTTATGCTGCGGCGGTAAAACCTCGCGCAAAAACTCGTGACCTTTTTCTGTTAATTGCAGATGCAGGCAGCGGCGATCGTTGTCGCTTTCACGACGCTCGATCCAACCGCGTTTTTCCAGTTCATCGGCAATACGCGTTGCATTGGTACGGGATGATCCAAGAGCACAACTTAATTCAGAAGGCTGAATACTGTGGTTTTCCTGAGACTCCAGCGTAATCAACGCCATAAACAACGTCTCGTTAATCCCCTGAGCCTTCAGCATTTTATTGCGGTTCTCCAGCAGCTTGCTCTGCATATGCATACAAAGACGGGTCAGAAGGATTTCCTGGTAAGGAAAATCTTCGTGGCGGCTGGCGCGAAATTTTAGCATTTGTTCAATGGGCGTAAACGAACTATCCATTTGGGTATGACCTCATTAATTTCAGCCGATATAGTAACGACAGTGACAAATAAAGTAAATGTATTGTTTTAGAAAATTGATTCTTGTGGGTTATATAATCGCCATCACTTTCCAGGCGAGCCCGTAGGCCAGCGCACTTAGCAGTGTAGGGACGATAATGCTGCGTGTTTTATAGAAACTGGCACCCAGTACCGCGAAGCCAACCAGTGTGGGCACGAAACGGCGTGTATCGTGCATCACTTCTGGTGCGGTAGAGACAACCAGCAGAGCACAAATCGAGGCTATGCCAATGGTGTCGAGCAAAATACCCACCGCACCACGTTTGGTCGGGCGGGCATTACCCACACGCAGGCGCAGCGGCAAATAGCGAAAGCAGTAATTAACCGCGCCAACCAGTAACCCAAGCAGCAGAACCTCATAGCTCATCGGGCGCTCCTTGCCAGAATGCCTGAATTAGCGCAGTGAGGCAGCCACAGACAATGCCTGCCAGAATGGCGACGGGAATAGAAAATAGCGTTACGCCCGCAAGGGCGCCGATTAACGCTGCGGTAACGCAAAGGGATTGTTTGCGCTGGAAAGAGGCGAGCAGAAAACTCATAAAGAGCGCCGGTAGCATAAAGCCTAATGCTGCTTCAACGGCTGGATAACCTTGCAGCAATCCGCTGCCAGAGAATGCCCCTATAACCGTATCAAATACCCACGATGACCATGAACTGAAGGCAATGCCAATCATCCAGTTCTCGCTCCAGCGGCGATTATTGCGTACCAGCTTTGCCGTTGCTGCGGCAAAAACTTCATCCGTCAGGCCAAACGCCCACAATGCAGTTTTCGATTTTTGCAAACGCTGAACAATGCGGCTACGCAACGATGGACCATACAGGATATGGCGAACATCCATTGCCATGACGGTCAGCGCAGCGACCCACAAACTACTCCCGGCTGCCAGCATCGTGGTAATGACGAACTGACTCGCGCCTGCATAAATGATGCAGGAGAAAAAAACGCTTTCGAGAGGAGAAAATCCCAGACGGGTCGCATTCAGACCGAAAGCAAAGGCCACCGGAATATAACTAATAACAATCGGTAAACTGTCTTTGCATCCTTCCATGAAGGTCGCCGAACCTGAAGCAGGCAGAGGAGTAGGGCTTACCATAGAGTGTACGCTTAACGACTGTTAAAATTATAAATGGACTGAATGAATATCTTAACCTTATCAGACTGATGGGCTTCTTAACACCCTTATAAGTGTAAAGCCACGAAAACGGTTGCTGATTGTCTAAATAGCGGCTTCCTGACGATGAAAACCTCGCCACCAGACCAACAGATTAACCAGGGCAATCGTCGCACCAGCCAGACAAACGCCAGCCCAACCGGCATGTTGCCAGGCAGAGGCCGAAATCAGTGAACCGGCGGCACCGCCAATAAAGTAACTGGTCATATAGCCTGCGGTCAGACGATTACGTGCATCAGGATAAATACGATAAATCACGGTTTGATTGGTGATATGCACGCCCTGTACGGTGAGATCCAGCACCAGGATGCCAATAATCAGCGCCAGCACGGAAGTGTGACCAAACCAGATCGCCAGCCATGAAAGCAACAGCAGCAGTAGGCCGAAAGTCGTTGTCAGGTGCGATTGACCCTTATCGGCAAAACCACCCGCAGGACGTGCACCCAGCGCCCCAGCGGCTCCCGCAAGACCAAACAGACCAATTACGCCATCGCTGTAGTTAAAAGGCGGTGCTGCAAGCAAAAAGGCCATTGATGTCCACAGAATGCTGAAGTTGGCAAAGGTCAGACAGCCCAGCACCGCGCGGGTGCGCAGGATCTTATCGCTGATAAACATGCTGAAAACGGAACCTAACAACTGTGGGTAGTTGAGGTGCGTCTCAGATTTCATCTGCGGCAGGCCGCGCCACAACGCCAGCGCCATTAGCGCCATTAATACTGCTGCGACCCAGAAAACGGTGCGCCAGCCGCCGAGATTTGCCAGCAATCCGGCAACGGTACGCGCCAGTAAAATACCCAGTAGCAGGCCGCTCATAATTGTGCCAACCACCTTGCCGCGTTTTTCCGGTGAGGCCAGCGTTGCCGCCAGTGGAACCAGAATTTGTGCCACGACCGAGAATAAACCCGTTAATGCCGTACCGAGGATCATCATCGCCAGTGACTGACTGCTGGCGGTAATCAACATACCGCCCGCTGCCAGTAAGGTCATCGAGACAATCAGGCGGCGGCGTTCAAACATATCACCGAGGGGAACAAGAAATAGCAGACCGGCGGCATAACCTAGCTGCGCGGCGGTGACAATAAAGCCCGCTGAACTGGCAGAAAGGGAAAAGTTACGCGCGATAGTGTCGAGCAATGGCTGAGCGTAATAGTTGCTGGCGACCGCCAGACCGGTGGCGATCGACATTAGCACGATCAGCGCCGGGCTAAGCTCGTGATTGGGTTTCGTCATTATTGCTTATCAGGTGATGATGAGTCTGAAAACCAATAATAGCGGATGTTGATGAATATGGGATGAAAGATAGATTGTTGAAATGTGCGGTGTGGTGTGTAGGCATGATAAGACGCGTCAGCGTCGCATCAGGCATTGTGTACAGAATGCCTGATGCGGCAAAAACGCCTTATCCGCCCGAATAAAAATTACTTCTGCGCTGCCAGCGCCTCATTTACCCAGCCATCGAACTGTTGCTGGTGGGCTTTGATCCAGCCATCAACGTGACCCTGAATATCGCCTTCTGAGGCTTTACCGTCATGCATAATGGCGTTCTGGGCGTTAATGTCTGCCACCGGCAACTGCATAATGGCAAACAGTTTCGCTGCCGCCGGGTTTTTCTCAGCCCAGGCTTTGTTGGCAACGATATGCATGGTGCTGACCGGGAAGCCGTAATTTGCGCCATTCGGTAGTTTGGTATCGGCGTTTTTATCACCCGGCAGTGCGGAGAACGGCACCTGCAACCAGACGACATCTTTGCCCGGCTTCAGTTCGTTACTCACCCAGTACGGCGTCCAGGTGTAGTAAAACACCGGCTTGCCCTCTTTGTAACGACTGATGGTGTCAGCCATCATCGCCGCATAGTTACCCTGATTATGCGTCACGGTGTTGGTCAGTTCATACGCGGCAAGCTGGTGATTAATGGCACCTTCGCAGCCCCAGCCGGGGTTACAGCCGGTTAAATCCGCTTTACCGTCGCCGTTGGTATCGAACAGTTTGGCGATCTTCGGATCTTTCAGTTGTGCGATGTTGGTGATTTTGTATTGGTCGGCGGTTTTCTTATCGATCAGGTAACCCTGTGCCGCGCCGTTAACAAATACCCCTTCACGATAAAATTTCTTATCGCCACCGGCTGCTTCGTACATGTTGTCATGCAGCGGCGTCCAGTTCACAGCGGTGAAGGTTGCATCGCCAGAAGCAAGCGAGGTGTAGCCAACGTTGTAATCCACTTCGCTGGGTTTATTGACGGTATAACCTAATTTCTCTAATGCACGACTGACCAGCAGCGTCTGGAAGGTTTCTTCAGTGATGGTGCTCTGAACTGGATTAACAGTAATGCCTTTGCCCGGCAGATCGGCAGCAAAAGTTTGTGTAGAGATAAGCGTGGCAAACGCTGTCGCAAAAAGTACGCTATGTCGCATTGTTATTCCTTTTTTTGGCAGGGTGATAATGCCCGGCGTCACCGGGCAAGTGCAGAGTTACTTAATGAATGGGCGGGTCAGCAGACCAACAGGGCCAGTGGTGTACCAGCGACGGTTGCCGCGACTGCGTGAGTCGCGCCCAACGGCCTGCGTCAGGCGATCGAGGATAATGGCGAGGATCACAATCCCGACGCCGCCAACGGTGGCAAGCCCCATATCCAGACGACCGATACCGCGCAGAACCATCTGACCAAGCCCGCCAACAGCAATCATCGAGGCGATGACCACCATTGAAAGAGCCAGCATCAGCGTCTGGTTAACGCCCGCCATAATGGTCGGCATCGCCAGCGGTAACTGAACTTTGAACAGCATCTGGCGCGGGCTGGCACCGAATGAGCGCGAGGCTTCAATCAGATCCGCCGGAACCTGGTTAATCCCCAGAATGGTCAGACGGATAATCGGCGGCAGAGCAAAGATGATCGTCACCACCACGCCCGGCACGTTGCCGATGCCAAACAGCATGACGATTGGCACCAGATAAACAAACGCTGGCGTGGTCTGCATGGCATCAAGCAGTGGACGAATAATTTTCGCCGCTCGCGGACTTCTCGCCAGCCAGATCCCCAACGGCAAACCGATGACGATACAGAACAGCAGGGCGGTTAACACCAGCGCCAGAGTAACCATGGCCTGCGACCAGGCACCGATTGCGCCGATGGCAATCAGCGAAACCAGCGTCGCAACGCCCATACCGACGCCGGAAATCTGCCAGGCGATGAGAGCGAAAACGATAATCGCCACTGGCGCTGGCATACCCAGCAGCAATTGCTGGAAACCGTTGAGGATATAATCAACCGGAACGCGCACGCCCTGGAAGACGGGACGGAAATGGGTAACGACCCAGTCGATCCCTTCAGTGACCCAACTGTCGAGCGGGATCAGCGTTTTATGGAACGGATCGAGAATATTAAAATGCTCGACGTTTGGCGCAGGCGTACTGGTCAGCCAGTCAGCGCCACCGCCGTCAGTCGGTGCAGCAGCCGGTGTACCCCAGGCGTCTGCGGATTGTGCAGCACTGTCCGCCGCTGGCGTGGTATCCCACGGATTATTTTGATCAGCCATTGTTTACCCCCTCACGATCTAAAGCGCGCAGCAGCATTCCTTTCGAAATGATGCCGACATACTGTTGGTCCTCGTCGACCACCGGCACCGCACAGGGCGCCTGTCCGACATGAGAGAGCAATTCGCTAAGAGGCGTTTGTGCATCGACCGCTAACGGCGCATCAATCAGCGCCGCATCAAGACCTTGCTGCTGCGTTAATGCTGCTTTTAACGAATCGATAGACACTGCGCCGACAAATTTATTACCGCGTTCGATGACGTAACCATATTCGCGGTCTTCATCCTGCAATAATTTCAGCGCCGAACGCGGGCCGAAGCCGGGTGTTTTACGAATTAAGCCATTAGGGCTGCGGCGGGCAATATCTTTTGCGCTGAACACCTGGCTAATATCGACGCCACGGAAGAAGGTACGGACATAATCATTCGCCGGATTATTGAGAATTTCATCCGGTGTACCGACCTGAACGACTTCACCATTTTGCATAATGGCAATTCTGTCGCCAATACGCATAGCTTCATCGAGATCGTGGGAAATAAATACAATGGTGCGCTGATGTTTCGCCTGTAATTTTACCAGCTCATCCTGCATCTCGGTGCGAATTAGTGGGTCGAGCGCCGAGAAGGCTTCATCCATTAATAAAATATCCGGATTGATGGCTAATGCGCGAGCCAATCCGACACGTTGGCGCATCCCGCCAGAAAGTTCGTCCGGATAACTGTGGGCATAATTTTCCAGCCCGACCTGACGCAGTGCATCAATGGCTTTTTCCCGGCGTTCTTCGGCATTAATTCCGGCCAATTCCATACCAAACGCAGTATTGTCCAGCACGGTCATATGTGGCATTAAGGCAAAGGACTGGAAGACCATCGCAATCTTTTTTCTGCGCACCTCACGGAGTTCGGCATCGGATATTTTGGCAATATCCACACCGTCAATCAGTACTTGTCCACGGGTGGGTTCAATCAGGCGATTGAGAAGGCGTACCATTGTGGATTTACCCGAACCGGATAATCCCATGATGACAAATATCTCGCCTTCTTCAATGGCCAGACTGGCGTCTTTTACGCCAAGCGATAGACCTGTTTTTTCCAGAATTTGTTCTTTTGAAAGTCCTTTTTCGATATATTTGAAAGCCCGTTGTGGATGCTCGCCAAATATTTTATAGAGATTTTTAATTTCTAATTTAATTGCCATGCAATAGAAAGATTCCTGTTATTTGTTTATGTCGATATATTACCCGATGGAAATAGTCACTTTTTTCTACCCTAACATACTGAGAATCTGAGGCAACCCCTGATGGCAAATGTGGCATGAATATTGATGTGAGCAAATTGCCGGAATTTCCCGTGATATAAGGGCTGAGAGCAAATCGAGAAAAGTTGATATTTTTTGTTATAGATAGCGGAAAAACGCCTGAATATTGTAGTTTCAGGCGAATAATGCAACAGAGTATCAGTGTAGATCACCACAAAATATCTGTGTGATAAAAAGCCATTTAATGAAAATTATTTCCCTGCTGCGGTCGGTGATATTTTTTAAATAACGGTGTCAGAAATTCCAGTCTTCGTCTTCTGTTTCGACCGCTTTTCCCATCACATAAGAGGAGCCAGAACCGGAAAAGAAATCGTGATTTTCATCGGCATTCGGCGAAAGCGCGGCGAGGATTGCCGGATTCACTTCCGCCATTTCTGCCGGGAAAAGCGGTTCGTACCCCAGATTCATCAACGCTTTATTGGCGTTGTAGCAGAGAAACGCTTTTACATCGTCAGCCCACGAGGTTTCGGCGTACAGCTCATCGGTGTATTGCAGTTCGTTGTCGTAGAGTTCCAGCAACAAATCGAAGGCAAAATTCTTTAACTCTTCGCGTTGTGCCTGGGAGATTTTTTCCAGGTTTTTCTGATATTTATAACCGATGTAATAACCGTGCACTGCTTCATCGCGGATAATCAGACGGATCAGGTCGGCGGTATTAGTCAGCTTACCGCGACTGGAAAAATACATCGGCAGCCAGAAGCCAGAGTAGAACAAAAATGATTCCAGAAAGACACTGGCGATTTTCTTTTTCAGCGGATTATCGCCGCGATAATGTTGCTGAATAATCT
Source organism: Escherichia sp. MR (assembly GCF_005280595.1). Classification (NCBI taxonomy): domain Bacteria; kingdom Pseudomonadati; phylum Pseudomonadota; class Gammaproteobacteria; order Enterobacterales; family Enterobacteriaceae; genus Escherichia; species Escherichia sp. MR. The sequence goes on from NZ_SZVK01000048.1 coordinate 14,775, forward strand.
GTGCTTTTCGCTGCAACGGCGCGTTTTCTTCACTCCAGGCGTAGGCGGCATCGACATCTTTTGTCTGGCACAGCGTCGAGAAAATCGAATTGTAAGAGCGGGCATGAACCGCTTCCATAAAGCTGATATTTGATAATACCGCCTCTTCATGGGGCGTGATCGCATCGGGCATCAGCGAAGGTGCGCCGATAACATTTTGTAGCGTGTCGAGTAGCGTCAGGCCAGTAAAAACACGCATCGTCAGTTGTTGCTCTACGGCGCTTAATGTCTGCCAGGCGGGGATATCGTTCGACAGTGGCACTTTTTCCGGTAGCCAGAAATTACTGGTCAGGCGATTCCACACCTCCAGATCTTTATCGTCAGTAATCTTGTTCCAGTTGATGGCGCTGATACGTGAGAGTTTCATAAGCAATCCTTAAAGTGCGCAGGAGACGCAGCCTTCAATTTCAGTACCTTCCAGCGCCATCTGACGCAGGCGAATGTAATAGAGCGTTTTGATCCCCTTACGCCAGGCGTAAATCTGCGCTTTGTTGATATCGCGGGTGGTGGCGGTATCGGGGAAAAACAGCGTCAGCGACAACCCCTGATCGACATGGCGGGTCGCTTCGGCGTAGGTGTCGATAATCTTTTCCGCGCCAATTTCGTAAGCGTCCTGATACAGCGCCAGATTCTCATTAGTCATAAACGGGGCAGGGTAGTAAACGCGCCCGGTTTTACCCTCTTTGCGGATCTCTACTTTCGCCACAATCGGATGAATACTCGACGTGGCATGGTTGATGTAAGAGATGGAACCGGTTGGTGGCACCGCCTGGAGATTCTGGTTGTAGATGCCATAGCGCATCACGTCGTCGCGCAGTCGCGCCCACATCTCACGGGTAGGTAGCGTAATACCGCTACGGGCAAACAGTTCGCCAACTTTCGCCGTTTTCGGCTGCCAGTTACCTTGCAGATATTGGCTAAAATATTCACCGCTGGCATAGCGCGACTGTTTGAACCCGGCGAAAGTTTCACCGCGTTCGCGCGCCAGCAACATCGAGGTGCGCAGCGCGTGCCAGGTGATGGTATAGAAATAGAGATTGGTGAAATCCAGAGCCTCCGGCGAACCATAGGCGATGCCTTCCCGCGCCAGATAACCGTGTAAATTCATCTGCCCCAGCCCGATGGCGTGCGAGGCGGAATTTCCGGCTTCGATGGACGGCACGCTGCGGATATGACTCATATCCGACACCGCCGTCAGACCGCGCACGGCTGTTTCTACCGTGCGGGCAAAGTCGGGGGAATCCATGGTGTGGGCAATATTCAACGAACCTAAATTGCAGGAAATATCATGGCCTGTGCGAGCATAGTTGAGATTCTCGTCATACTCTGAGGCGCTGTTTACCTGCAAAATCTCTGAGCAAAGATTGCTCATATTTATGCGCCCGGCGACAGGGTTAGCACGGTTTACCGTGTCTTCATACATGATGTACGGATAGCCGGACTCAAACTGGATCTCCGCCAGCCGCTGGAAGAAATCACGCGCGTTGATGTATTTTTTGCGGATGCGTTTATCGGCAACCAGTTCGTCATAGTGTTCGCTAATGGCGATATCGGCAAACGGCTTGCCGTAAACCCGCTCAACGTCATAGGGCGAAAACAGTGCCATCTGCGCATTCTTTTTCGCCAGATGGAAGGTGATATCCGGGATCACCACGCCCAGCGACAGCGTTTTAATGCGGATTTTCTCGTCGGCATTTTCCCGCTTTGTGTCGAGAAAACGCAGAATATCGGGATGATGGGCATGTAAATAGACTGCACCCGCCCCCTGACGAGCGCCGAGCTGATTGGCATAGGAAAATGCGTCTTCCAGCATTTTCATCACCGGAATTACGCCAGAAGATTGATTTTCAATACGTTTAATTGGCGCGCCCGCTTCCCGCAGATTCGACAGCAAAAATGCCACGCCGCCGCCGCGTTTCGACAGTTGCAGTGCGGAATTTACCGCCCGGCCAATCGACTCCATATTGTCTTCAATACGCAGCAGAAAACAGGAAACCAGTTCGCCGCGCTGCTGTTTACCACAGTTGAGGAATGTTGGCGTGGCAGGCTGAAAGCGTCCTGACAGCATTTCATCGGTCAGTTGCAACGCCAGCGTTTCATCGCCTTGTGCCAGCGTCAGCGCCACCATAGTGACTCGATCGGCAAAATCCTCCAGATAACGCTTACCGTCGAATGTCTTCAACGTATAGCTGGTGTAAAACTTCCATGCACCGAGGAACGTCTGGAAACGAAAACCGCTGGCGTGCGCGCGGGCAAATAGCGTAATGACAAAGTCGCGAGAGTAGCGATTGAGGACATTTTCATCATAGTAACCTTCGTTGACCAACCAGTTCAGGCGCTGCTGCTGGCTACTGAAGGTCACACTGTTCGGGCGTACATGCGTCGCCATAAAGGCGTCTACGGCCTGGCTGTCTTTATCGAACTGAATGCGACCTGCACTATCGTAAAGGTTAAGCATCGCATTCAGGGCGTGGTAATCCATTGTTTCCTGCGTCAGGCGGTCTGCGGTTGTCGTTGCCAAAATTCGGTTACTCCTTTACGAACATTTTCGATATCGCTTTGCGTACCCATGAGTTCAAAGCGGTACAGCCACGGCACGCCGCATTTCCGGGCAATCACATCTCCGGCGCGACCATACGCCTCACCAAAGTTGCGATTACCCGAAGCAATAACGCCGCGAAGCAACGCCCGGTTATGTTCGTCGTTTAAAAAGCGAATCACCTGTCGTGGCACAGCGCCAGCCGTACCGCCACCGCCGTAAGAGGGCACGATCAGGATGTAAGGCTCGTCTACCTGAATCCGTTCCCGCTCATTGAGTGGAATGCGCACGGCGGGCAGCCCTAAACGTTCGATAAAACGCTGCGTATTTTCGGAGCTGCTGGAGAAGTAGACGAGCTGGCTCATGCACTGGCCGCGTGTGGCGCTGGATGCAGACGGTTGATCATGTCCGGACGAAAACCAGACCAGCTAAGATCGCCTGCAATCACTACCGGCAACTGACGAAAGCCCTGAGCACGCAACGCTTCCGCCGCTTCAGGAACGCGATCGACATTAATCATTTCAAAATCAAAGCCCCGGTTTTCCATCGCCCGTTTGGTGGCGTGGCACTGAACGCAATCGTTACGAGTGTAAATAATAATGCGCATGATTCGTATTTCCGTTTAAAATGAAGATACGGCGCGATGATACGCGTCGGGTTGTCTCTCTGTTGATACAGGGATACTAGATGTAGTTGAAAAAAGATTCAACCATACAAGATATGGGAAATTTCGATAAATCTCACCGCCGCCGAGCAGCTCAGCGGGGTAGGGGGTTTTGTGTTCTATAGCCGGGTGATTACCCGGCATCAGGAAGTTACATCCGCATGGAAACGGCCAGGCGGTTAAAGCAATTCATCAGTCCGATGGCAAAAGTCAGGTCGCTGATCTCTGCTGCGCTGAAATATTCAAGCAAAGGTTGATAAACGTCGTCTTCTGCATGGCTTCGGGCAATATCGGTCACCGATTCCGCCCAGGCCAGCGCCGCCCGCTCGCGATCATCAAAATGATGGCTCACCCGCCAGCCTGCCAGAGCGTCCAGCTTGTGCTGCGGCACACCGGATTTGCGTAATGCTTTACTGTGCATCTCCAGACAAAATGCGCAGCCGTTGATTTGCGAGACGCGCAAATAAACTAACTCCATCAGTGTGGTATCCAGCGCACTATTTTCCAGCGCCGTTTTGGCCTGCACCAGCGCGTTATACACTGCCGGGCTAAGTTCGTAGTAAGGCTGACGTAATGTAGTCATACAGTTTCTCCTCTTATTAACGCCCGCAATGTAGCACTATAATGGACTGCTAAAGAGAGCCATAAATTACCTAAAAAAGCAGACCATATGCCGCGCTATCAGGATATCGCCCGTCAGTTAAAAACGGCTATTGAGCAAGGGGAACTGAAACCCGGCGCAAGGCTACCTTCCAGTCGTACCTGGTCGCAGGAGCTGGGCGTGTCTCGATCCACCGTCGAAAATGCTTATGCTGAGCTGGTGGCACAAGGATGGCTGGTACGGCGGGGGCAGGCGGGCACCTTTGTCAGCGAGCAAATACATCCCCAACAATCCGCTGTGGATGTGCTTGCCTTTGCCGGTGAAAGCCAGCAACCGCTACCATTCCAGATGGGATTACCCGCACTCGATCTCTTTCCGCGAGAGCTGTGGGCGCGGGTGATGGGGCGCCGTCTGCGTACCCAGACGCGCTTTGATTTGGCGTTAGGCGATGTCTGTGGTGAGGTGGCGTTGCGTGAGGCAATTGTTGATTATTTACGCGTCTCACGCGGGATTGAATGCCAGCCAGAACAGGTCTTTATCACTCACGGTTATGCAGCCTCAATGGCCTTAATTCTGCACACGCTGGCGAAACCGGGAGACGGGATGTGGATGGAAGATCCTGGCTTTCCGCTGATTCGTCCGATTGTTACTCGCCACGGTGTGGAAATTTTACCTGTGCCTGTTGATGACAACGGACTGGATGTCGCAAGTGGAATGCAAAATTATCCTGATGCGCATTTTGCCCTGATAACTCCGGCACACCAAAGCCCGCTCGGTGTTGCGCTCTCACTGGCGCGCAGGCATCAGGTGCTGGCGTGGGCAGAGCGTGCGCGGGCGTGGATTATTGAAGACGATTACGACAGTGAATTCCGTTATCACGGTAAGCCATTACCGGCGCTGAAAAGCCTCGACGCGCCACAGCGGGTGATTTATGCCGGAACATTCAGCAAATCGCTATTTCCTGCATTGCGCTGTGCGTGGCTGGTGGTGCCGGTGGAGCAGATTACGCAATTCCGCCAACAGGCGTCACTGAAGCCATGTGCAGTGCCAGTTCTATGGCAGAACACACTGGCTGACTTTCTTCGCGAGGGGCATTTCTGGCGGCATCTGAAGAAAATGCGTCAGCACTATGCGCAGCGTAGGCAGTGGATTGAACAGGCGCTTACGCAACAGGGATTCCTGGTTATGCCACAAAAAGGCGGCATCCAGATGGTTATCAGCATGGTGGGTGACGATATTTTCCACGCGCGTAAAGCCAATACTGCTGGCCTTGCGGTGCAGGCACTTAGCGACTGGCGTATCCGATCAAGTGGGAAAGGAGGATTGCTTCTCTCGTTTACCAATATTATCAGTGAGAGTATGGCGCAGCAGGTGGCACAACAATTACGCAGAGCCTTAAGTTAAAAACCCCGAAGTCAGGCTTCGGGGTCAAAGACGCGTATTTATTATCATTGTTGCATTACGATTTGCGTATGCTTAACAGCGCGCCGATAAAAATACCTACCGCAGCTGCTGTACCCACGCTACACCAGGGTCTTTCACGAACAAAAGAATCTGCGCAGCCAACTGCATCGCGCGCGGCTTGCTGGACGCGAGTACGACCATGCATCCGCGCTCTGGTTTCTTTCAGTAGAGCCTGAGCTTTACTGCGTGCGGCTTCGGCCTCACCTTTGGCGTCGCTGCCCCAGGACTTCAATACAGATTCGAGACTGTCGGCTAATTGATTGACATCATTCTGAATATCCTGCACGCCATCATCGACGTCGTTGCGGTTCGGTCTGTTAAACATATGATCCCCCATTAGAATTCGATGTAATTTTCAGTGTAGACCATAATTTTCTTAACAGAGATTCATCGCGGCTTTATGGACTTTTCTGAAAGCGTTGTGAATGCGCAATCAGGTAAGGTAGGCGCGCAGTAGATATTAACGAGGATAAAATATGTATTTACGACCAGACGAGGTGGCGCGCGTACTTGAGAAAGTCGGTTTTACTGTCGATGTAGTAACCCAGAAAGCATACGGTTACCGTCGTGGGGAACATTATGTCTATGTTAACCGCGAAGCGAGAATGGGACGTACCGCACTGATAATTCATCCAACATTAAAAGAACGTAGTTCCACACTGGCTGAACCTGCTTCCGATATTAAAACTTGCGATCATTACCAGCAATTTCCGCTCTATTTAGCGGGTGAACGTCATGAGCATTACGGTATCCCGCATGGCTTTAGTTCGCGTGTTGCGCTTGAACGTTATTTGCATGGCTTATTTGGCGAAGCCAGTTAAAGACGCGACTGGCGATGCCAGTCGCGAAAAGAAGGGTCAGGCTTTTACCTGCTGGTAGCTGCTCACTTTGAACAAGCGGCGACAGTAATCAAGGAAGTAGCCATAGACCGCCCCCATCAGCATCGAAACAACGATGTTTGAACTGACCGCTGCCATAATCTGGTGCCAGTCTGCGCCTACCACTAATAAGATCGCCATATACACTGGTGACTGGAACGTCACATAAGCCAAAATATCAGCCAGATTTTTTGTCCAACCAGAGTGGCTAACTTTGCGTGCCGCGCGCATAAACAGATCGCGGTACATGCCATATGGCCATGCAATTAAGATATTCACCGGAACGGCCACCAGCCTGGAATAAAAAGACTGTTCGAAGCTCATCCCGGAGAGGAAAACTTCAATACACATGTTCACGACAGTACAGTAAACAACCATCGCGAACGTGTCTGCAACTGCATGACGCAAGCGTGACTGCGGTGAGAACATGCTAATGCTCCTTAATAAAAGCGAAATCGGGTATGAATGGAAATGGAAGCAGTGCTTTAGACTGCCTGTTTCATTTTTGCATAGCGTATATTGCTGGTTGTTAGTAATCAATTAGTGAAAAATTTTTATTTATTTTGTTTTTGTAGATAAAATGTTCCGCAATGGCGTATTTTTTATACATTATGGATTTTTAAATGCCTTTATGAATAATTTTATTTAAAATCATATTATTACGTTGTCATTGTGAACTGTGCTGGTGGGGCGGTTAAGGGCTGTTAACGCCGTAAAGCGTAGACAATCCGGCTTAAGTAGCGGGTTGAGCTCATTTAGCATTTTTAATGACCTGAAGCCACTAATGCCAGCATAAAACTTCAGTTACTGAAACTTTGTTTTTATTCTTTATGTATGCATTTTTATTCAATTTTCTTTAATCTACCTTCGGTGATGATGGCACAGAGGGCATCCGATTATTCGCAAATGTCTGCAATGATAAGTCAAATGGCTAATATATAAACCGAAAATAATTATTAATCTGCCTGGAAATAACGGTTGAAATAATATCGCGCACGACTGTAAATAGATTAAATTTTGTGGAAATATAATAAGTGATCGCTTACACTACGCGACGAAATACTTTTTTTTGTTTTGGCGTTAAAAGGTTTTCTTTATTATGTCCGTAATGTTACAAAGTTTAAATAACATTCGCACCCTCCGTGCGATGGCTCGCGAATTCTCCATTGACGTTCTTGAAGAAATGCTCGAAAAATTCAGGGTTGTCACTAAAGAAAGACGTGAAGAAGAAGAACAGCAGCAGCGTGAACTGGCAGAGCGCCAGGAGAAAATTAGCACCTGGCTGGAGCTGATGAAGGCTGACGGAATTAACCCGGAAGAGTTATTCGGTAATAATTCTGCTGCACCGCGTGCAGGTAAAAAACGCCAGCCGCGTCCGGCAAAATATCAATTCACCGATTTTAATGGTGAAGTCAAAACCTGGACCGGCCAGGGTCGTACACCGAAACCGATCGCTCAGGCACTGGCTGAAGGTAAATCTCTCGACGATTTCCTGATCTAATGACTGCTGCCGGATGCTGCCACTATGGCGCGTCCGGCGTCGCTTCTTACGCTCGCTGATTCCACGGCATCTTATCTAACAACCTTGCCATCCCGCAAAAACCGCTGATGCCCGCAAACATTAATCCCGCACCGACAAAGCCGCTTAATAAGAAGAACGCGCTATTCACGGCATAACCCAATACGACGCCGATTAATATTAAGCCACCAGCTGTGATCTGTACCTGACGCATTAATGGTAAAGGCTGCGATTTATTTTCAACTACCGGCAATCCCGCTTTTTTCCAGCCATCAATACCGCCCTCCAGTAAAAAGATATCTGCGGGAGCGGCAATCGCTGCTAATTTTTGTGCATTATTACTGGTGCGTTTTCCTGCCTGACAGTGGAATATAATTTGTTCGCTACGTAATTTTGTCGGAAGACCAGACTGTTCCAGTACGGATAATGGCGCCAGATCCGCTTCAGGAATATGTTCACGAAGATATTCATCGGCATCGCGAATATCGATTAACTTTGCACCGCGTGAGATTAATTCTTGTGCATCAAGCGGTGGAATTGTTGTTAAAGCCATTGCTACTCCTTACGGACAATAGACGTTTTTCAGGGTGGCGATAATGGCATTTACCGTCTCATTTTTAATGAAATAAAGAATGCGTTGGGCATCCCGTTGGCTGTCGATAAGCCCTTCGTCACGCATCCGTGCCAGATGCTGTGACGTTGCAGAGGCACTCAGTCCGGTAATGCGCGCCAGTTCACCGGCGCTGGTGCCGGGGGAACCGCAAATCATGCACAGAATCAGCAACCGTTTGGGGTGACTCATTGCTTTCAGTAAGGCCGCAGCCTGTTCGGCGCTGGCCTGTAGTTGGGCTAGTTCAGTCATATTTATTTAAGTGTTTTCTAAATTAAGTAAACTCTAAACTAAAAATGCAACGTATACCAGCGTCAGCAGCGTAAATGAGGGTAAAAGCAAAGGCTGAAACAGGCAGACTCCGCTAAAATTACTATGCTTAAGAGATAAAATTTCTTTTTAAACAATGAGTAATTTTCTTATAGGGAGGACATATGGGGTTCTGGAGAATCGTCATCACCATCATTTTGCCACCGCTCGGCGTGCTGCTGGGGAAAGGATTTGGTTGGGCATTCATTATTAATATTTTGCTGACACTTCTTGGCTATATCCCTGGTTTAATTCACGCTTTCTGGGTGCAAACCCGCGATTGATCCTGTGCTCATCCTGCGGCGTTAACGCGCCGCGTTCCTCTGCTACACTTTCTGAGTGTTTCCGTTAACGAATGAGGTAATTATGGGTCTGTTCAATTTTGTGAAAGATGCCGGAGAAAAGCTCTGGGACGCGGTTACTGGTCAGCATGATAAAGACGATCAGGCGAAGAAGGTGCAGGAACATCTGAACAAAACCGGTATACCTGATGCCGATAAAGTGAATATTCAGATTGTCGATGGTAAAGCGACGGTTACAGGTGACGGCTTAAGTCAGGAAGCGAAGGAAAAAATCCTTGTTGCAGTGGGGAATATTTCCGGTATTGCCAGCGTGGACGATCAGGTAAAAACGGCGACGCCAGGCACTGCCAGCCAGTTTTATACCGTTAAGTCTGGTGACACTCTGAGTGCTATTTCCAAACAGGTTTACGGTAACGCCAATCTCTACAATAAAATCTTCGAAGCGAATAAACCGATGCTAAAAAGCCCGGATAAAATTTACCCGGGGCAGGTGTTGCGTATTCCTGAAGAGTAGTTAATTGCCAGCCATCGCCTGCTGGATAATCGGAATTGGCGTCAGTAGATGCTGGCGCATTAACTCACTGGCGCGCGCCGTATCTCGCGCCAGTACCGCCTTAGTCAGGGTCTGGTGCTGTTCATGTTTATCTTCCAGCATTTCTACAGAAAGCACCGTTTGCCGCAGCCAGATGAACCGATAGCGCGCCGCCAGATCAAACAACCGTTCACGCATTTGCAGTAAATAGTGGGAGCCACAGCCCGCCACAATTGCAGTATGAAATGCCTGATGGCGCTGGTCCCATTCATCAAGCATTTTCTCGCTGGCGTCACAAGCCTCAAGCTTACTGAGCAAATGCGCTTTTGCGAGAACGTCAGCCTCCCACTCATCGCCGCCACGGGCAATTGCCAGACTCACCAGCATCGCTTCCATATTGGCGCGGGCGTCGAAAATATCGAGCAGTTCTTGCTCTGACATAGACGCCACCCGATACCCTTTTTGATTCACCACCGTGACCAGCCGTTCCGCCACCAGTTGCGAAAGGGCTTCCCGCAACGGCCCGACGCCGAGTGCATAACGCGACGTTAGCGAACTCATCCGTAATTTTTCATCTGGCTGAAAATTGCCGCGAATAATATCGTTTTTCAACCAGCGGTAGCCATCCAGAGACGTAATGGTCATGGTGTGACTCCTGAACATTATCAGCGTGTATTATGAACGGGTGTTTTTTGCCACAATATCAGCTTTTTCCAGCGTGCCATAATTGGCACGGTACAGATAATCCCTATCGCTAATAAGCCGGTGGAGATCACCTCCAGTTGCTGCGCCGGGCGGAATAACATCACCACCAGTACAAAGGTAATAAAGCCAATCACCAGCCAGGTGAGCCACGGATAAAGCCACATGCGCAGGCGAATTTCGCCGCCTTCCGCCAGCAGGATTTTACGCATCCGCAATTGCGAAACGGCGATGACTAAATAAACCAGCAGGGCAATAGCGCCGGAGCTGTCGATCAGGAATTTAAACACTTTCGCAGGCGCGTAATAGTTCACTACCACCGTTAAAAACGCCGCGCCGGTCGAGAGTAATACTGCCACATACGGGGTTTTGCTGCGGTTGATTTTACCCATTGCCGCTGGCGCATCCCCGCGACGGCTTAAGGAGTAGAGCATCCTTGAGGCGGTATACAGAGCCGAGTTCAGACAACTGGTCACCGACAGCAAAATAACGCAGTCCATAATGAATTTTGCATGTGGAATATTCAGCAGCTCCAGCACGGAACGGTAGGAACCCACGGTTTTCAGTCCTGGCATATTCCACGGAATGAGTGCCACGACGACAAAAATAGAACACAAATAGAAAATGGAGATACGCCAGATAACCGAGTTGGTGGCGCGGACAATATGTTTATCCGGCGTGTCGGATTCGGCTGCCGCAATGGTGACAATCTCTGCCCCCATAAAAGAAAACATGGTTATCAGCATCGCGCTTAATACCGCGCCAAAGCCGTTCGGCATAAAGCCGCCGCTATCCCACAATCTTGAAATACCGCTCACTTCGGCATAAGGGTAAAAACCGCTAATTGCTACAGCTCCAAGGAAAATAAACGCCAGAATGGCAATCACTTTGCATATCGCCAGCCAGAATTCAAATTCACCGTAGTTTTTAACGCTTAATAAATTACTGCCGGTTAAGGCGAGGGTAATGACCAGGGAAAATAACCAGATGGGAATACCTGGAACCCACGAATGCAGGATCATGGCGGCGATGTTGGCTTCCAGCGGGATAACCAGTACCCAAAACCACCAGTACAGCCAGCCGATGGTATAGCCCGCCCAGCGACCAATGGCTTTATCGGCGTAGGTGGAAAAGGAGCCGGTGTCGGGCGTGGCGACCGCCATTTCTGCCAGCATCCGCATAATCATAACCACCAGTAATCCGGCGAACAGATAAGCCAGTAATACCGCAGGGCCCGCTTCGGCGATGGCGACGCTCGAACCGACAAACAGACTTGCGCCGATAACACCGGCAATAGACAACATGGTGACGTGGCGTGATTTCAGTCCGCCGCCTAGCTCATGTGGTTGCGATGATTGCCCCATCCTGAATCCTCTCGAAAGTGTGTCACTTGGGAGAGCGCCCCGACATTTCCCGCGTCGGGTCACGCGTTTAATTGAGGTGGTCAACAAAATCTTAAAAGCGAAAGCGTGATGGTTTTCTCCCTCTCCCTCAGGGAGAGGGTCGGGGTGAGGGTTTAGCAGCGTGTATACCCCTCACCCTAACCCTCTCCCCAGAGGGGCGAGGGGACAGTCCGCAGTCATTTTTAACTTTGTCGATCGCCTCATCGTTATTATTTTTTACTGTATCGTTATCATTCCCTTAGCAACGGTTAACTCTTACAAACAGACATAGCTATTGTTTCGCCTCATCAAAACACTGGCCGATGATCTCCAGACCCTGACGAATCTGAGCATCTTCAATAGTGAGCGGCACAAGGATGCGCAGCACGTTGTAATACGGGCCGCAGGAGAGAAGAATCAGGCCTTTGTCACGGGCGCGCGCCACGATCTCGGCGGTGAGTTTTGCGTCCGGTTTGCTGTGATCGCCATCTTCAAACAGCTCGATGGCAATCATCGCCCCTAGCCCGCGAACGTCGCCGATCTCGGTGTGTTTTTCGGCGATCGCCAATAATCCGTCTTTTAGCTTCTGGCCCAGGTCGTTGGCTTTTTGCAGCAGATTTTCCTGCTCGAACACCTTCAACACTTCCAGCGCGGCTACGCAGGCAATCGGGTTACCGGCATAGGTGCCGCCCAGACCGCCAGGTGCGACCGCGTCCATCACTTCGGCGCGCCCGGTGACGCCCGCCAGCGGGAAGCCGCCCGCGATCGATTTCGCAAAGGTGGTAAGATCCGGTGACACGCCCATCTGCTCCATTGCAAACAGCGTGCCGGTACGCCCCGCGCCGCTCTGCACTTCATCGGCAATCAGCATAATCCCGTGCTCGTCACACAGTGCGCGTAAACGCTGCATAAAGGCAGGCGTTGCGGCGTAGAAACCGCCTTCGCCCTGAACCGGCTCAATCACGATGGCAGCGATATCTTCCGGTGCCGCATCATTTTTGAAGATTCGGTGGATACTGGCGATAGCGTCATCTTCACTGATGCCGTGCAGCGGGCAAGGATAAAGCGCGCGATAAACATGCCCCGGCATCAGGCCCATGCCCGCAGAGTACGGATTCACCTTGCCGGTCAGCGCCAGCGTGTAGTGCGTGCGCCCGTGATAAGCGCCGCTAAAGGCGATGGTGCCGCTGCGTTTGGTGGCAGCGCGGGCGATTTTCACCGCGTTTTCCACCGCTTCGGAACCGGTCGTTACCAGCAGCGTTTTTTTGGCGAAATCGCCCGGCACCTTCTGATTCATTATTTCGCACAACTCCAGATACGGCTCGTAAGCCAGCACCTGGAAGCAGGTATGCGACAGTTTTTTCAGTTGCGCTTCTACCGCCGCCACCACTTTCGGATGCAGGTGCCCGGTGTTGAGCACCGCAATCCCGCCCGCGAAATCAAGATACTCACGGCCTTCAACGTCCCACACCCGGCAGTTTTCCGCACGATCAGCGAAAATCGGATGAATCTGCCCAACGCCACGAGGAACTGCCTGACTGCGGCGCTGCATTAACTCTTTATTGCTGCTCATTCGCGTTCTCCAGTTAAAGACCGATGCACATATATTTGATTTCTAAGTAATCTTCGATGCCATACTTCGAACCTTCACGACCCAGTCCCGAGGCTTTGATACCGCCGAACGGGGCGACTTCATTGGAAATAATGCCGGTATTGATGCCGACGATGCCGTACTCCAGCGCCTCGCCTACGCGGAAGACGCGGCTTAAATCACGGGCGTAGAAATAGGCGGCAAGACCAAACTCGGTGTCGTTGGCTTGCGCAATCACATCGGCTTCATCTTTAAAGCGGAACAGTGGGGCGAGGGGGCCAAACGTCTCTTCTTTCGACACTTTGGCGTTAGCCGGAACGTCCACCAGAATGGTCGGCTGGAAGAAGTTGCCGCCGCGTTCGTGCGCTTTACCGCCGCAAACCACGCGAGCGCCTTTCGCCAGCGCATCGGCAATATGCTCTTCCACTTTGGCTACCGCTTTTTCATCGATCAGCGGCCCGATGGTAACGCCTTTATCCAGCCCGTCGCCGATGTGCAGTTTGCTCACCGCCTGCTGCAATTTTTCGGCAAAGCGGTCATACACGCCGTCCTGCACGTATAAACGGTTGGCGCAGACGCAGGTTTGCCCGGCGTTGCGGAATTTTGAGGCCAGCGCGCCTTCCACGGCTTTATCGAGATCGGCATCGTCAAAGACGATAAACGGTGCGTTGCCGCCCAGCTCCAGCGACACTTTTTTGATGTCTTTTGCGCACTGTTCCATTAATTGGCGGCCAATTTCGGTTGAGCCGGTAAACGACAGCTTGCGCACCAGCGGATTGCTGGTCAGTTCGTTACCGACAGCCCCCGCCGAGCCAGTGACGACGTTAAATACGCCAGCCGGAACGCCCGCGCGGATCGCCAGCTCCGCCAGCGCCAGCGCAGAGAACGGTGTTTGACTCGCAGGTTTCAGCACCATGGTGCAGCCTGCCGCCAGCGCCGGGCCGGCTTTACGGGTAATCATCGCCGCCGGGAAGTTCCACGGCGTGATAGCGGCGGTAACGCCAATCGGCTGCTTGATAACAATCAGGCGTTTATCGGCCTGATGACCGGGAATGGTGTCGCCATAAATACGTTTGCCTTCTTCGGCAAACCACTCAATAAAGGAGGCGGCGTAGCTGATTTCGCCTTTCGCTTCAGCCAGCGGTTTACCCTGTTCGAGGGTCATCAGGCGCGCTAAATCGTCCTGGTGCTCCATCATCGAATTGAACCAGTTACGCAGAATGGTGGCGCGTTCTTTGGCGGTAAGCGCACGCCAGGCGGGCAGGGCGCGATTGGCGGCGTCGATAGCGGCGCGGGTTTCATCAGCGTCCATTTTCGGCACGCTACCCAGCTTGTCGCCGTTCGCCGGATTGGTGACGTCGATGACTTCACCATTGTTGGCGTCCAGCCATTTCCCGTTAATCAACGCCTGCTGGCGGAATAAGTTACTGTCGTTAAGTTTCATTGTTACGTCCTGTTTTCAAAGGTTATTGATTAAATGCGGCGTGTAAGGCATCCACACTACGTGCCGCTCGCAGCGTGCGTCCGGGGTTACTCTGGCTTGCCAACAGCGTTTGTACCTTGCTGACAATATGCGCACCAATAGGAATTGCTGATGTCGCTGCCGGGGAGGGCGCATTGCAGGTGTGGATCGTGCGCGGGGTGGTGACAAACAGAAAATCGTCAATCAGCTTACCGTCCGGCGATACCGCCTGCGCCCGCACACCGGCAGGCCAGGGCTGGAGATCGCTTAACGAAAGCCGGGGACAATACTTTTGCACCAGCCGCAGATAGCCGCTTTTGCACAGCGAGTTTTTCATCTCGCCCAGTCCTGAGCGTAGATGGTTTTGCAGCACCCGGCGAATCCCCGACGAGCCCAAAATCTCCAGCGTGTCGCTAAATGAGAAGTCGCGCTTGCGATAGCCTTCACGTTTGAAAGCCAGCACCGCGTTTGGCCCAACGGTCACGCTGCCGTCGATCATCCGGGTGAGATGAACGCCTAAAAAGGGCATTGCCGGGTCGGGAATGGGGTAAATCAGGTGGTTAACAATCTGGTTATGCTCCGGCGCGAGGCGGAAATACTCGCCTCGGAACGGGCAGATGATAAAGCCCGGTTCGAGGCCGAGCATTTTCACCAGCCGGTCAGCCATCAGCCCGGAACAGCTAATCAGCGTCGACGCTTCATATTCGCCGCCCTGACGGGTACGTATCACCACACCATTCTTATGCTCATTAAGGCCGCTGACTTCGGCGTTATAGATAATCTCACCGCCTCTGGCCTGGAAGATTTTTGCCATCGCCGCTGTCACTTCGCAGTAGCTGACAATGCCGCTGGACGGCACAAAAATACCGCCAAGCCCGGTGATATTCGGTTCACGCTCGCGCAGCTCGTCGGCGTTTAACCACTCGCGCTCGATACCGTTTGCCGCCGTGCGTTCCCATAACGCGCGCATCCGATCCATTTCGAGTGCGGATGTGGCGACCAGCATCTTGCCGCAGTTGTCGTAGCGGATGCCGTTTTGATCGCAAAAGGCTTTGGTGGCGCGGTTCCCCGCCAGGCAAAACTGCGCTTTCAGGCTGCCGGGTGTGTAATAGACCCCGGCATGGATCACGCCGCTGTTGTGACCCGTCTGATGGCAGGCCGGGCCGGACTCTTTTTCCAGTAGCGCAATGCGGGCATCCGGATAGACGTCAATCAGTTGCATGGCGGTCGACATGCCGATGATGCCGCCGCCAATAATCACAAAATCATACATCCGCTCAATTCCTTTGCGCTTACTGATGCGTCTGGTAGTGGTTAGTGGCGTATGCGAAATAGCCGCGCTGGCGCATCAGTTCACGACGCAGATCCGGATGCGCGGTAAAGCGGTCGCGACCGTGCAGCCAGAACAGATTGTTAATCAACAGGAATTTGCCAACGGGAACCGGCACAGACAGAATGCCTTTGCTGGTTTCAATGGCATCGGAAAGCTCGCTCAGCCACACGCCTTCTTCGAAATCTTTTGGCTGGACGAACTGGTCGATATAGCGCATCACCGGGCGACCCTGCTGATCGACGTCGAACACCGGATGGAATACATCTTTACTGACGTTTTTACTTGGCGGCGCGGCAAAGCGCATCGGACGGCGCGCCAGCGGATGGCTGAAAAAGTGGTCCAGATGTTCCCAGTCATCGAGATGCAGCAGCAGCGAGTTTCCGCCCTGCATGTTCTGTTCGTCGATTTTCATCATCAGCACGTAATCAGTGATTTCTTCAACGTAGGTGCCGTCGTTATGCAGTTCCATTACGCGGTGCGGCTGGCGCAGATAGCTATCTGAGTTATCGACATTTTTCACTACAAAACGCGCGTAATACTGACCGCTCATGGCATCGAAATTGGAACGACCAATCAGATGCGCTACCGCCGTTGCCAGCTTCACCATCTCATCCGCTTGCTTCACATCATCGACACCCACCGCATTGATCAACAACGCACCTTCAGCGCGGTTTAGCAACGTCTTCAACAGCAGTGGTTGCAGCTGATTTGCACACAAGTCGTCAAGAATTTTGCCTACCCGAAAACGCAGAAACGATTTGTACTCCAGTGCCTGCACGGGCCACTCGGCGACCTGTTCAAGGAACTGTTTGGTCGTCTGTTCAGAGAAGGTAAGTTCCAGCAGGCGAGGGGATTGCGCCGACGGGGTGAGGGTGAATCCGCTATAGTCCTGGCCTGAATCGACAGCGTTAGTGTGTACGGCGGTCAGTGCATTCATCAGAAGCGATCCTCTTATGAGATGTAGGGTGACATGGCGATGCTCATTTCGTAGCCATAATCTAAAAATATCTACATTTCTGAAAAATGCGCACAAAAGTGACATATTGTTTTCTTATTGTGATCGAAAACAACAAATGGTTAACATTTGATTTGGTGAGTGCCAGATGCTTTTTTAGGGGAATAACGGGTAATGACTCTAACTTATTGATAGTGTTTTATGTTCAGATAATGCCCGATGACTTTGTCATGCAGCTCCAC
>NZ_SZVK01000049.1:0-31886 GCF_005280595.1 Escherichia sp. MR
AGTGGTGGCGCATTATAGGGAGTTATTCTGAGCTGACAAGAGGAAATTTAAAATAATTTTCCGAATGCGCGTTTTTTCATCAAAACACTTGCTGGTGTGCCATAAAACAATCAATTTGCCGTTTTTGCAACCGCAATCACACTTCCTGGTGGCATACTAAGGAGGAAAAAAAGAATAAGGAAGATGAGTATGCCATTAAGCGCACAACAGTTAGCTGCACAGAAAAACCTTTCGTATGTTCTGGCCGAGAAGCTGGCGCAACGGATCTTAAAAGGTGAATACGCACCCGGCACCATTCTGCCTGGTGAAATTGAGCTGGGTGAGCAATTTGGAGTGAGCCGTACTGCGGTACGCGAAGCGGTCAAGACGTTAACGGCAAAAGGAATGGTTTTGCCACGACCACGAATTGGTACGCGTGTCATGCCGCAATCCAACTGGAATTTTCTTGATCAAGAGTTGCTCTCCTGGTGGATGACAGAAGAGAACTTTCATCAAGTTATTGATCATTTTCTGGTTATGCGTATCTGTCTGGAGCCGCAAGCCTGCTTATTGGCAGCAACGGTGGGCACCGCAGAACAGAAGGCGCATCTCAATACACTGATGGCCGAAATGGTGTCGTTAAAAGAGCATTTCCGCCGGGAGCGTTGGATTGAGGTCGATATGGCCTGGCATGAACATATTTATGAAATGAGCGCCAATCCGTTTTTGACATCTTTCGCTTCACTATTTCATTCGGTTTATCACACTTACTTTACGTCAATAACCAGCGATACCGTGATAAAACTGGATCTACACCAGGCGATTGTCGATGCAATAATCCAAAGTGATGGCGACGCTGCATTTAAAGCTTGTCAGGCGCTGCTACGCTCCCCGGATAAGTAATATAACAAACGGATACAGTATGGCGGGTTTGCCGTGCATTGCGGCAATGGTCATCTTTATACGGACACTAAATCTCACCATCCTGAATACCACCTTATCCGCAATTGCTGCCATCATCAGTTATACGCTGACGGTGGCAATGCTTATTCCGGAGAATTATTACTGTTGCTTTCAGTAGCAATATTCATGCTTCTGAAAGCAACAGTAATAATTTGATTAAAAAAAGCGTAAATCTAAGCCGAGCCGCGCTCCATCAGTATCGGCGTAAGTTGTAGTCGTTGTTGCTGTAGATTTGGCTGTGCTATCCGGTGGATGAGTACATCAATCGCCAGCTCTCCCAGTTCATCTTTTGGTTGATGAATTGTAGTGAGCGGTGGCGTCATAAAGCTTGCCAGTTCGATATCGTCATAGCCAATCACCGCGATATCCTGCGGGACATATAACCCAGCCTGATATAGAGCCTGGTATACGCCAACTGCCATAGCGTCATTTCCAGTAAAGACTGCCTGGGGGCGCAGCGGATGCGATAACAATTGCTGCATCGCGTCAAACCCGCCGTTAAATTCAAAATCGCCAGTGACTTCATAACCATCAGGAACGTCAAGGCCAGCACGCTTCATTGCCGCCCGATAACCTTCCAGCCGCAAGCGCGCAGGCGTTTTATCCAACGGACCGGTAATACAGGCAATTCGGGTATAACCTTTGTCGATCAGATATTGCGTCGCTAAATCTCCGCCCAGCAACGAGTTATCCTGAATAAGATCGCTGTCGCCATCGAACGGCGCCCAGTCCATCATCACAGTAGGGATTGTTGGATAACGTTGCATTATTTCACGCGAAGGCTGGTGTGTTTCGGTGCACAGTAACAGCAAGCCATCAACGCGCTTTTGCATCAGCGTTTCCAGATTGCGATTCATTCGCTGCTCATCGCCTTCGGTATTACAAAGAACAAGGCTATAACCGCGTTCGAAGCAACTGCGTTCAACGCCACGCACCAGTTCGGAATAGAAAGGATTGGTACTGGCAGTAATCAACATGCCAATGGTTCGAGTCTGATTGAGCTTGAGGCTACGCGCCAGAGCTGATGGCGCGTAATTGAGTTCTTTAATCGCCGCTTCAACTTTGGCGGTAATCGCTTCGCTGACGAAGCGATCTTTATTGATGACGTGAGAAACGGTTGAGGTAGAAACGCCCGCCAGGCGGGCAACATCTTTCATTGTGGCCAAGCGTCACCTCTGCCTGTCTAAAAATGTTTCGATCTCTTCACGCCACGGTACTGACGGTTGTGCGCCTTTGCGCGTTACGGCAATCGCAGCGGCAGCATGAGCAAAACGAATCGCCTCAGGCAATGGTTTTTCTTCCAGCAACGCCGTGATTAACGCGCCGTTAAAAGTATCTCCGGCAGCAATGGTATCGACAGCCTGAACCCGGAATCCAGGAACGCGCTGACCTTCGCCATTCACGCTAGCCCACACGCCACGACTTCCTAAGGTAATCAGTACGGTACGGATACCTTTCTCATGCAGTACCTGCGCAGCCTTCGCCGCATCTTCATCATTTTCAACACGAATACCGGTGAGCTTTTCTGCTTCAGTTTCGTTTGGCGTAATAATGTCCACCAGCGCCAGCAATTCATCAGGTAATTCGCGAGCCGGAGCGGGGTTAAGCGCGACGATAGTCTTATTTTGATGGGCGATTTTCGCCGCTGCCATCACACTTTCGAGTGGTGATTCCAGCTGCATTAATAATGCTGACGCGTTAGCAATACGCTCACGTTGCGCTTCCACCAGCGCCGGGGAAAGGGCAGCGTTAGCCCCGGCATGAATACCAATGACGTTCTCGCCTTCACCATTAACAAAAATCAGCGCCACGCCTGTCGATTCGCCTTTGATCACGCTGACCGGCGAAATATCAATATTATCAGTGGCGAGCTGCTGGCGAACGCTCTCACCAATACTGTCATCTCCCGTGCAGGCAATAAACGCGATATTCGCGCCGCTACGCCCTGCTGCCACAGCCTGATTCGCGCCTTTACCGCCGAATGCGACTTGATAGTGGTTACCGGTTACTGTTTCGCCTGGAGTTGGAAAAGATTGAAGATTAAGAATGTGATCAGCATTAATGCTGCCAAGAACAACGAGGCTGCCTGCGTTTTGCATATTCGGGATGTCCATAAAATGCGCCACCGTGTTAGGGTGGCGCGTGCCCTGCTTTTCTTTATATTACACGTTCATCTGTCGATGACGTATTTATGTCACCATCAGGTCATACAACCTGATTAAAACTACTGCTTAACAACCAGTTTCAGATCAACCGGATACTTAGCCTGAACTTTCTCGCCTTTCAGCACTTTATCAGCGGTTTCGACGCCTTTAGCGCCAATCTGATCGGGTAGCTGAGCGATAGTCGCTGCTAGTTTGCCATCATTCACCGCTTTTTCGCCATCCGGTGTACCGTCAAATCCGACGACCATCACATCCGATTTACCGGCAGTTTGCAGCGCGCGCAGTGCGCCCAGCGCCATTTCATCATTCTGCGCGAACACAGCCTGCACATCCGGGTGAGCGGTCAGCAGGTTCTGCATGACGTTCAAACCTTTGGTGCGATCGAAGTCTGCCGGCTGGCTAGCGAGAACGTTAAACTTGTGAGCAGCAACGGCCTGCTGGAAGCCTTCACCACGTTCACGAGCAGCGGATGTACCGGCAATGCCTTGTAGTTCGATAACTTTTGCACCTTCGCCAGCTTTCTTCGCGATGTAATCACCCGCAATTTTGCCTCCCAGTACGTTATCAGAAGCAATGTGGCTAACCACTTCACCTTTCGTTGCCTGGCGGTCAAGAGTGATAACCGGGATGTTCGCCTGGTTAGCCATCTTCACAGCATTACCCACTGCGTCGGAGTCCGTCGGGTTAATCAGCAGAATTTTGGTGCCGCGAACGGTTAAGTCCTGCACGTTTGCCAGCTCTTTCGCCGGGTTGTTCTGGGAGTCCAGCACCACCAGGTTATAGCCAAGTTTATCCGCCTCTTTCTGCGCGCCATCTTTCAGCGATACAAAGAACGGGTTGTTAAGTGTAGAAACCACCAGCGCGATGGTGTCTTTTGCCATCGCATTCGCACTGACGGTGGCGCTTAGCGCAACAGCGGAAACCAGGGTAGCCAGTTTTTTCATGTTCATATTCAAGATGTCCTGTAGTCGTTATTACTGTTTTTTGTTGTCTACCAGCACCGCCAGCAAAATCACCACCGCTTTGACGATCATCTGGTAATAGGAGGAAACACCTAACAAATTCAACCCATTATTAAGGAAGCCAAGAATTAATGCGCCGATCAACGTCCCAACAATGCGACCTTTTCCGCCCGCCAGGCTCGTACCGCCCAGAACAACCGCAGCAATAGCATCCAGCTCATAGCCAGTCCCCGCCGTGGGTTGCGCGGAGGAGAGGCGCGCCACTTCAATGATCCCGGCCAGCGATGCCAGCAGACCACAAAGAGAATAGACGATGATTTTGATTTTATTGACGTTGATACCAGAAAGGCGCGTTGCTGCTTCGTTACCACCCAGCGCGTAGATGTAACGTCCCAGACGCGTGTGATGCAGCATGTACCAGGCCGCGAGGAAAACAATCCCCATGATCCAGACTGGCGTCGGAACACCCAGCGGACGACCAATACCAAACCAGCCGAACAGATCGGCGTTCTCAGTAAATCCGGTATTCACCGGGCTACCGTTGGTGTAAACCATGGTCACGCCGCGCAGTAAAAGCATCATAACCAGCGTAGCGATGAACGCCTGGACACGACCTTTCGCCACAATCACCCCGGTTACCGCGCCAATTGCCGCACCTAACGCGAGAGCGGCAGCGACAGCCACCAGCGCGTTGACTTCAATGCCGACAATAGATGCAGCAACTGCACCAGTCAGCGCCAACAGAGAACCGACCGACAAGTCGATGCCTGACGTCAGGATAACCAGCGTCATCCCGACCGCCATAATGGCGTTCACCGAGGTTTGCTGGAGAATATTGAACAAGTTATTGATGGTGAAAAAGTTCGGGCTTAACGTCGAGACAATCGCGATCAGCACCAGCAGAGCGATAAGCGATTTCTGTTCCATCAGCCACGCTTTCGTGAAATAACGGCGACCAGAGACAGTCTGGGTTGTCATTTTTTTACTCCTGATTCACGCGATTAAGCTTGCCCACAGCGGCAGCCATTAACACTTCCTGAGTGGCCTGCTCTCGAGTAAATTCCCCGCTGAGATGCCCTTCATGCATGACGATAATGCGATCGCTCATGCCTAATACTTCTGGCATTTCCGATGACACCAGAATGATGCTCAAACCATCGGCTTTGAACTGGTTAATCAGTTGATAGATCTCTTTTTTCGCGCCGACATCTACGCCACGGGTAGGCTCATCAAGGATCAACACTTTAGGACGCGTCATCAGGCCACGGGCAATCGCCACTTTTTGCTGATTTCCCCCAGAAAGCAGGCCTATTGCCTGTTCCATCGACGGCGTCTTGACGTTGAACAGACGGATAAAATCACTGACCGCCTGCTGCTCATCCGAATGTTTCAGGCTACCACCTGTGCGACTGAAGTAGCGTAGCGCGGTCAGTGACATGTTCTCTTTTACTGACATGCCCAACACTAAACCGTCGCGTTTACGGTCTTCAGAGATATACACAATGCCGTTTGCCAGGCCATCCTGCGGCGAACGGGTAACGACCTCATGACCATCCAGAGTGACGTAACCGCTGGTGCGCGGCAGGGCGCCATAGAGCACTTTCATCAGTTCGGTACGACCTGCGCCCATCAAACCAGAGACGCCAAGAATTTCGCCTTTGCGTAAAGCAAAAGAGACATCGTTAACGCCAGGTCCGCAGAGATTATCGACTTTCAGTAAGACGTCTCCCGGCGCTTTGTCCAGGTGTGGATACTGATCTTCCAGCTTACGTCCCACCATCATCTCAATCAGCGAATCTTCAGTCAGTGACGCTACTTCGCGCTCGGCAATAAATTGCCCGTCACGAAAAACGGTAACGTCATCGCAAATCTCGAAGATTTCTTTCATACGGTGGGAAATATAGACAATGCCGCGCCCCTGCGATTTCAGTTCGCGGATAACGCGGAACAGGGATTCTGTTTCGGTATCGGTCAGTGCATCGGTCGGTTCATCCATAATGATGACTTTCGACTCAAAGCTCAGCACTTTGGCAATTTCCACCATCTGCTGGTCGCCAATAGAAAGATCGCCCACCAGCTTGTCGCTTTTAAACCGCAGGTTAAGTTTGGCTAAAAGTTTATCCGCTTCGGCATACATGGTTTTCCAGTCAATTTTGCCAAAGCGATTTACAAACTCACGACCGAGGAAAATGTTTTCTGCAATGGTCAACTGCGGGATCAGGTTCAGTTCCTGGTGGATAATCCCAATCCCGGCTTCCTGGGAGGATTTCGGCCCGGTAAAAGTAGTCTCTTTACCCAACCATAAAAGCGTACCAGCATCACGGGTATAGATACCGGTCAGCACTTTCATCATGGTGGATTTACCCGCACCATTTTCGCCTACCAGCGCCATCACACGACCTGGATAGACATTTAACGCGGCTCCCGAGAGAGCTTTTACGCCCGGAAACGCTTTATCGATACCTTTAAGCTGTAGTAATGCTTCCATGGCGGCCTCAGAACGTCACGCCAGCACAGAGAATGATATTCGCATACGGAGAACATTCTCCGCTGCGAATTACCGCCTGACTTTCTGCGGTTTGTTGTTTGAATTGTTCATGCGTGGTGTAACGAATTTCAATAGTGTTTCCCTGGTGTTTTTGCAGCTGCTCAAGGTGAGTGAGCAACGTTTCGTGGAGTTGCGGATTATGTTGTTTGATCTCTTCCGCGATAATGGCTGCCTCGACCTGCATTTCACTTGTGACGACGCCCAGCACCTGCATAAAAGAAGGTACACCCTGGGTTAATGCCATATCGATACGCGTTGTACTTTTGGGGATGGGTAAACCAGCATCACACACCACCAGCGTATCGGTATGTCCCAGACGGGAGATCACCGATGAAATATCAGAATTAAGAACGGTGCCTTTTTTCATTTTTTTCTCCATCAGCGAAACGTTTCGCTGACCCGCAGTTTAATCCTGACTGATTAAGGAAAACCATCACGACGTTACTGAAATGTGATCAACATCGAAACGTTTTACATCGTGAGTAACCATGAAAAAAAACGCCCCCTTATGGAGAAAGGAGGCGTCTGGCGTTAGATTTCGACCTGAGTACCCAATTCGATAACCCGGTTTGGTGGGATTTCAAACTGATCCGGCGCGCGCAGCGCATTACGTTGCAACAGCAAGTACAGCTTGCCGCGCAGACGCAAATACCACGGGCGTTTGCCAAGGATCAGTGATTCATGCGACATAAAGAAGGAGGTTTCCATCATCCGGCAACTTAATCCTTCCAGACCGCAACGGTGGAAAACTTCTTCCACGTTTGGCGTTTCTCGCCAACCATAACTTGCCACCACCCGCCAGAAAGTGGGCGACAATTGTTCAATCTGTACCCGACGGACGTTATGGACATATGGCGCGTCTTCAGTACGCAGAGTTAACAGAATAACCCGCTCATGCAACACCTTGTTATGTTTAAGGTTATGCATCAGCGCAAAGGGAATGACATTAATTGCACGCGACATATACACAGCGGTTCCGGGAACGCGAACAAGCGGTGATTTCTCCAGTGAAGCAATCATTGCTTCCAGAGAGTTACCATGTTCGTGCATCCGACGCAGCAGGCGGAAACGCTCGCTCTTCCAGGTCGTCATCACGATAAACATCACCGTGCCGAGGCTCAGAGGCAACCAGCCGCCGGAAAGCAGTTTATCGAGGTTAGCGGTAAACAGAGGGATATCGACACAAAGGAAAGCAATCAAAATCAGCGCAACAAAATACTTATTCCAGTGCCAGTTCTGACGCGCCACGGTGGTTGAAAGAATAGACGTCAGCACCATCGTTCCGGTCACCGCAATTCCATACGCCGCCGCCAGGTTGCTGGAGTGCTCAAAGCTGACAATGACAATCACGACTGCGACATAGAGCATCCAGTTCACAAACGGAATGTAGATTTGCCCTGACTCCATTTCAGAGGTGTGAATAATGCGCATCGGCGACAAGTATCCCAGACGTACCGCCTGACGCGTCAATGAGAAAACACCAGAAATAACCGCCTGCGAGGCAATCACCGTTGCCAGTGCGGCGATGATCAGTAGCGGGATCAGCGCCCAATCCGGAGCCAACAGGAAGAACGGGTTCTTAATCGCTTCCGGGTGTTTTAACAGCAGCGCCCCCTGCCCAAAGTAGTTAAGGGTCAAAGACGGCAATACGACGGTGAACCACGCCAGGCGAATAGGGAACTTACCAAAGTGCCCCATATCGGCATACAGCGCCTCGACACCGGTAATCGACAGCACCACCGCACCTAACGCAATAAAGGAAACGGTTTTATATTCAAGGAAGAAATGCACCGCCCACATTGGATTTAAAGCATGTAACACTTCAGGGTTGGCAATAATGCTACGTAACCCCAGCCCCGCCAGAATCAAAAACCAGGTCAGCATAATCGGCGCAAACAACTTACCGACCATGGCAGTACCATGCTTTTGAATCATAAACAGTAAAGTGAGAACGATGATTGAGAGGGGAACTATCCAGGTATCCAGCTGAGGGGCGACGATTTCCAGACCTTCAATGGCTGACATCACCGAAATAGCGGGTGTTATGACAACTTCACCATAGAAGAAACTGCCGCCGATTAGCCCCATAATCACCAGCATTGATGTCGTTCGCGCCGACGTATTACGCCCGGCAAGCGACATCAATGTCAGTATGCCCCCTTCCCCGGCGTTATCTGCCCGCATCACGAAGGTGAGATATTTAATGGAAACCACAAAGATTAGCAGCCAGAAGATCAGCGATAAAAAGCCAAACACAGCATCGCGTTCAACGCCAAAACCAAACTGGCCGGACAAACATTCACGAAGTGTATATAACGGGCTGGTACCAATATCGCCGTAGACAACTCCAATCGCCGCGAGGGTAATCGCGGGCAACGATTGCTTATTATCAGTGCTCATAGACTAGTCTTTCGTTGAAATATGAAATGTGTGCGTAGTCCCTTGGCCCACAAAAAAGCGCACAGTATGCACGATTAACGGCAAAATCGTACTCCTAAATGCGGCCACATTAACCTGGCTCAAAGAAAAATAGCCCTCCTTTGAGACTATTTTTGCCACCAGCAAGAAACGTCTATACTCGCAGTTTACGCAGAACTTTTGACGAAAGGACGCCACTTCATTATGGCTCACCCTCATTTATTAGCGGAAAGAATTTCCCGTCTAAGCAGTTCGCTTGAAAAAGGGCTTTATGAACGTAGCCACGCCATCCGCCTGTGTTTGTTAGCGGCATTAAGTGGTGAAAGCGTATTCCTGCTTGGCCCACCAGGTATTGCTAAAAGTTTAATCGCCCGGCGCTTAAAATTCGCCTTCCAGAATGCGCGCGCGTTTGAATATCTGATGACCCGCTTCTCCACACCGGAAGAAGTTTTTGGCCCCCTTTCTATTCAGGCGTTAAAAGATGAAGGCCGCTATGAGCGTTTAACCAGCGGCTACCTGCCGGAAGCAGAAATCGTCTTTCTTGATGAGATCTGGAAAGCCGGGCCAGCGATTCTTAATACCCTACTAACCGCTATTAATGAACGCCACTTCCGCAACGGCGCACATGTTGAAAAAATCCCTATGCGCCTGCTGGTGGCGGCCTCCAACGAACTGCCAGAAGCAGACAGCAGCCTGGAAGCGTTATATGACCGTATGCTGATTCGTCTGTGGTTAGATAAAGTGCAGGATAAAACGAATTTTCGCTCCATGCTGACCAGCCAACAGGATGAAAACGACAATCCCGTTCCACCATCCTTGCAGGTCACGGATGAAGAATACGAACGCTGGCAGAAAGAGATTGGTGAAATTACGCTGCCCGATCATGTATTTGAGCTGATTTTTATGCTGCGCCAGCAACTGGATAAATTACCGGATGCGCCTTATGTCTCCGACCGTCGCTGGAAAAAAGCGATCCGCTTATTGCAGGCCAGCGCCTTTTTTAGCGGTCGCAGCGCGGTTGTCCCGATTGATCTCATCTTGCTGAAAGATTGCCTGTGGTACGACGCCCAAAGTCTGAATTTAATTCAACAACAAATTGACGTATTGATGACCAGTCATGCGTGGCAGCAACAGGAAATGCTGACGCGACTGAGTGCAATTGTGCAGCGTCGCCTGCAACTCCAGCAGCAACAAAGCGATAAAACGGCCTTTACGGTGATTCGTCAGGGTGGCATGTTCAGCCGTCGCCCACAGTATCAACTTCCTGCCGACGTTGCTGCTTCCACGCTGACCCTGTTGCTGCAAAAGCAATTAAAATTGCATGATATGGAAGTTGTTCATATCGCTTTTGAGCGTAGCGCACTGGAACAGTGGCTGAGTAAAGGTGGTGAAATTCGCGGCAAACTGAACGGTATCGGCTTTGCCCAGAAACTGAATCTGGAAGTTGATAGCGCCCAACATCTGGTTGTACGCGATGTGAGTTTACAAGGCAGTACGCTGGCGCTTCCCGGTTCATCGGCTGAAGGTCTGCCTGGTGAAATAAAACAACAACTGGAAGAGCTTGAAAGCGACTGGCGCAAGCAACACGCCTTATTCAGCGAACAGCAAAAATGTCTGTTTATCCATAGCGACTGGTTAGGTCGCATTGAAGCCAGCCTACAGGATGTCGGCACCCAGATTCGCCAGGCGCAACAATGCTAACACTGGATACGCTCAATGTGATGCTGGCCGTCAGCGAAGAGGGATTGATCGAAGAGATGATCATCGCTCTGTTGGCCTCACCGCAGTTGGCTGTCTTCTTTGAAAAATTCCCACGACTGAAGGCGGCAATCACTGATGATATTCCCCGCTGGCGTGAGGCGCTGCGCAGTCGGCTGAAAGATGCCCGAGTCCCGCAGGAGCTCACGGAAGAGGTCATGTGCTATCAGCAAAGCCAGCTTCTTTCCACGCCGCAATTTATTGTGCAACTACCGCAGATACTGGACTTACTGCATCGACTGAATTCCCCGTGGGCCGAACAAGCCCAGCAGTTGGTTGATGCCAACGGCACGATCACTCCGGCATTACACACGCTTTTTCTCCAGCGTTGGCGCTTAAGTCTGATAGTGCAAGCGACGACGTTAAATCAACAGTTATTAGAAGAAGAACGCGAACAACTGTTGAGTGAAGTTCAGGAACGCATGACGCTAAGTGGGCAGCTTGAACCGATTCTGGCAGAAAACAACACCGCAGCCGGTCGTCTGTGGGATATGAGCGCCGGTCAGCTTAAACGCGGCGACTATCAGTTAATTGTAAAATACGGTGAATTTCTTAACGAACAGCCGGAACTGAAGCGCCTGGCGGAACAGCTCGGGCGTTCGCGGGAAGCCAAATCGATACCACGCAACGATGCGCAGATGGAAACCTTCCGCACTATGGTGCGCGAACCGGCGACCGTTCCTGAGCAGGTTGATGGTCTGCAACAAAGCGATGATATTTTACGCCTTCTGCCGCCGGAACTGGCTACGCTTGGGATAACTGAACTGGAGTATGAGTTTTACCGTCGGCTGGTGGAAAAGCAGTTGCTTACCTATCGTCTGCACGGTGAATCGTGGCGTGAAAAAGTGATCGAACGCCCGGTGGTACATAAAGATTACGACGAACAGCCGCGCGGGCCGTTTATTGTCTGCGTGGATACTTCCGGCTCAATGGGCGGCTTTAATGAACAGTGTGCGAAAGCATTCTGCCTGGCATTGATGCGCATTGCCCTCGCTGAAAACCGGCGCTGCTTTATTATGTTATTTTCCACCGAGATTGTCCGTTATGAGCTTTCAGGCTCACAAGGCATCGAACAAGCGATTCGCTTTTTAAGCCAGCAGTTTCGTGGCGGCACCGATCTTGCCAGTTGTTTTCGCGCCATTATGGAACGCTTGCAAAGCCGGGAATGGTTTGACGCCGATGCGGTGGTGATTTCTGATTTTATCGCCCAGCGGTTGCCTGACGACGTGACGAGTAAAGTGAAAGAGTTGCAGCGGGTACATCAGCATCGCTTTCATGCCGTGGCGATGTCGGCACACGGCAAACCCGGCATCATGCGCATTTTCGATCATATCTGGCGTTTTGATACCGGGATGCGAAGCCGCCTGCTCAGACGCTGGCGGCGATAAATTATTACAGCAGAGAAGGGACGCTCTCACGAACTGCCGCAGGCCAAACGCCACACTGAACCTGGCCGATATGCGGCAGTTGCAGCAGTAGCATGGTCAAACGAGACTGGCCGATACCGCCGCCGATAGTCTGCGGCATTTCACCGCGCAGCAGCGCCTGATGCCACTCTAGTTGCAAACGATCTTCATCACCAGTTAGCGCCAGTTGGTGCTTCAGCGTGTCAGCATCCACGCGGATCCCCATGGAAGAAAGCTCAAACGCATCTTCCAGTACCGGGTTCCACACCAGAATATCGCCGTTCAGACCCGCATGGCCCAGCTCTGACGGGGTGCTCCAGTCATCATAATCCGGTGCGCGCACGTCATGACGATGACCATCACTCAACTTGCCGCCAATCCCGACAAGGAATACCGCGCCAAGATCTTTCGCAATCGCCCGCTCACGCCCTTTGGCATCGAGATCCGGATAACGAGACAGTAATTCCTGGCTGTGTACGAAGTGGATCTGATCCGGCAGGAACGGTGCCAGGCCAAACTCTTCGCTAACCGCAGCTTCGGTTGCTTTAATTCCCGCCCAGATCGCCTCTACCGTGCTTTTCAGAGTCGAGAATTGACGCTCGCCGTCGCCCATTACGCGTTCCCAGTCCCACTGGTCTACATAGACCGAGTGCAACGGAGAAAGACGGTCTTCATCGGGGCGAAGGGCTTTCATGTGCGTGTACAGCCCTTCGCCCACGCTGAAGTCGTGTTGCCCTAACGTCTGACGTTTCCACTTCGCCAGTGAATGAACCACTTCGAACTGGGCATCAGGCAGAGCTTTCACTTTTACCTGTACCGCTTTTTCACAGCCCGACAAGTTATCCTGCGTGCCATCCCCCACACGACTAAGGATTGGCGCCTGGACTTCAATCAGCCCTAAGCGTTCTTCCAGTTGACGAGAAAAGTGAGATTTCACGAAGCTAATTTGACGTTGTTTGGCAATGTAAGCGGTTTTCATTTTTTATACTCCTGCGTCCTGTTGCGTATGATTAAGCAACAAAAACCAGCACACATGCAATAATCATTCAATAAAAAGCCTTTCTCACTTTTGATTCATTAAAAAAGAAGACTAAAATAGAATGAATCATCAATATGAATAAGAAAATCCTATGGAAAATTATCTGATCGACAATCTGGACCGTGGCATCCTGGAAGCATTAATGGGCAATGCGCGCACCGCTTACGCTGAACTGGCGAAACAATTTGGCGTCAGCCCGGGGACGATTCACGTTCGTGTAGAGAAAATGAAGCAGGCGGGGATCATTACCGGTGCGCGTATCGACGTCAGCCCGAAGCAGCTTGGTTATGACGTAGGCTGCTTTATCGGCATTATATTAAAGAGCGCCAAAGACTACCCTTCCGCGCTGGCAAAGCTGGAAAGCCTTGATGAAGTTACTGAAGCCTATTACACAACTGGCCACTACAGCATCTTTATAAAAGTGATGTGCCGTTCGATCGATGCTCTCCAGCATGTACTTATCAACAAGATCCAAACAATTGATGAAATTCAGTCCACCGAGACACTGATCGTCCTGCAAAACCCGATCATGCGTACCATCAAGCCATGATCGGCTTTTTTAATCCCATACTTTTCCACAGGTAGATCCCAGCGCGTTCACAGCGTACAATACGCCACTCTTAATAAAGGTGGCGGTTTATGGCAGATATCACTCTTATCAGCGGCAGCACCCTGGGCGGTGCCGAATATGTAGCAGAACACCTGGCAGAAAAGCTGGAAGAGGCGGGTTTTACCACCGAAACGCTGCATGGTCCGTTGTTAGAAGATTTATCTGCCTCCGGGATCTGGCTGATTATCAGTTCTACCCACGGCGCCGGAGACATTCCGGACAACCTTTCTCCTTTCTATGAAGCGTTGCTGGAACAAAAACCCGATCTTTCTGCGGTACGCTTTGGCGCAATCGGTATTGGCAGTCGTGAATACGACACTTTTTGTGGTGCGATCGATAAACTCGAGGCAGAACTCAAAAATTCCGGTGCGAAACAGATGGGCGAAACACTGAAGATCAACATCCTTGATCACGACATTCCGGAAGATCCGGCAGAAGAATGGCTGGGATCGTGGATTAATTTACTCAAATAAGTATACAGATCGTGCGATCTACTGTGGATAACTCTGTCAGGAAGCTTGGATCAACCGGTAGTTATCCAAAGAACAACTGTTGTTCAGTTTTTGAGTTGTGCATAACCCCTCATTCTGATCCCAGCTTATACGGTCCAGGATCACCGATCATTCACAGTTAATGATCCTTTCTAGGTTGTTGATCTTAAAAGTCGGATCCTTGTTATCCACAGGGTAGTGCGATCCTAATAAGAGATCACAATAGAACAGATCTCTAAATAAAAAGATCTTCTTTTTAATACCCAGGATCCCAAGTCTTTCTCAAGCAGGCAAAGTTGAGTAGAATCCACGGCCTGGGCTTCAATCCATTTTCATACCGCGTTATGCGAGGCAATCACCATGTTTTATCCGGATCCTTTTGACGTCATCATCATTGGCGGGGGTCATGCAGGCACCGAGGCCGCGATGGCTGCGGCGCGTATGGGTCAACAGACTCTGCTTTTGACACACAATATCGACACTCTGGGACAGATGAGCTGCAACCCGGCAATCGGCGGTATTGGGAAGGGACATCTGGTAAAAGAAGTGGATGCACTCGGCGGTCTGATGGCAAAAGCGATCGACCAGGCGGGTATCCAGTTTAGGATACTAAACGCCAGCAAAGGACCGGCGGTTCGTGCAACCCGAGCACAGGCGGATCGTGTGCTGTACCGTCAGGCGGTACGCACTGCACTTGAGAATCAACCAAACCTGATGATCTTCCAGCAGGCGGTTGAGGATCTTATTGTCGAAAATGATCGCGTGGTCGGTGCTGTCACCCAAATGGGGTTGAAATTCCGTGCTAAGGCTGTCGTGCTCACTGTAGGCACTTTCCTTGACGGCAAGATTCATATCGGTCTGGATAATTACAGCGGTGGTCGTGCTGGAGATCCGCCTTCCATTCCGCTTTCTCGCCGTTTGCGCGAACTTCCACTGCGCGTTGGTCGTCTGAAAACAGGGACGCCGCCGCGTATTGACGCCCGCACCATCAATTTCAGTGTGCTGGCGCAACAGCATGGCGATAACCCAATGCCGGTGTTCTCGTTTATGGGCAACGCAGCGCAGCATCCACAGCAGGTGCCGTGCTATATCACCCATACCAACGAGAAAACTCATGACGTGATCCGCAGTAACCTCGATCGTAGTCCAATGTATGCCGGAGTGATTGAAGGTGTTGGCCCACGCTACTGTCCGTCGATCGAAGACAAAGTCATGCGCTTCGCCGACAGAAATCAGCATCAGATCTTCCTTGAACCGGAAGGGCTGACGTCTAACGAAATTTATCCGAACGGTATCTCCACCAGCCTGCCGTTCGATGTGCAGATGCAAATCGTCCGCTCCATGCAGGGGATGGAAAACGCGAAGATCGTGCGTCCGGGTTATGCCATTGAGTATGATTTCTTCGATCCTCGCGACCTGAAACCGACGCTGGAGAGCAAGTTTATCCAGGGGCTGTTCTTTGCTGGTCAGATTAATGGCACTACCGGTTACGAAGAAGCCGCTGCGCAAGGTTTGCTGGCCGGTCTTAACGCCGCTCGACTGTCTGCCGACAAAGAAGGCTGGGCGCCTGCACGTTCCCAGGCTTACCTTGGCGTACTGGTCGATGACCTGTGCACTTTAGGAACCAAAGAACCATATCGTATGTTTACCTCGCGCGCAGAATATCGTCTGATGCTGCGCGAAGATAATGCGGATCTGCGTTTGACTGAAATCGGTCGTGAACTGGGCCTGGTGGATGACGAACGTTGGGCGCGCTTTAACGAGAAGCTTGAGAACATCGAGCGTGAGCGCCAGCGTCTGAAATCGACCTGGGTAACGCCGTCAGCGGACGTTGCAGCCGAAGTGAATGCTCACCTGACTGCGCCGCTTTCCCGTGAAGCCAGTGGTGAAGATCTGCTGCGTCGTCCGGAAATGACTTATGAAAAATTAACCACGCTGACGCCGTTTGCTCCTGCGTTGACAGACGAACAGGCGGCGGAACAGGTTGAGATTCAGGTTAAATACGAAGGTTATATTGCGCGCCAGCAAGATGAGATCGAAAAGCAGCTGCGTAACGAGAATACCTTGCTGCCTGCGACGCTGGATTACCGCCAGGTATCCGGTCTTTCTAACGAAGTGATCGCCAAACTCAACGATCACAAACCGGCCTCTATCGGTCAGGCTTCGCGTATTTCTGGCGTCACGCCTGCGGCTATCTCCATTCTGCTGGTATGGCTGAAAAAACAGGGTATGCTGCGTCGTAGCGCATAACGCATTAAAAATGCCTGGTAAGCACCTGCTTACCAGGCAACGCATCAAGAACAGGTAATCACCGTGCTCAACAAACTCTCCTCACTGCTGAAAGACGCAGGAATTTCGCTTACCGATCACCAGAAAAATCAGCTTATTGCCTACGTAAATATGCTGCACAAATGGAACAAGGCGTACAACCTGACTTCGGTGCGCGATCCTAATGAGATGCTGGTACGCCATATTCTGGACAGCATTGTCGTCGCACCTTATCTGCAAGGTGAACGTTTTATTGATGTCGGCACCGGCCCGGGTCTGCCCGGCATTCCTCTCTCTATCGTACGCCCTGACGCCCACTTCACACTACTGGATAGCCTCGGTAAACGCGTGCGTTTCCTGCGTCAGGTTCAACATGAATTGAAACTGGAGAACATTGAGCCGGTACAGAGTAGGGTAGAAGAGTTTCCGTCAGAGCCACCGTTTGATGGTGTAATTAGCCGTGCTTTTGCCTCTCTGAACGATATGGTGAGCTGGTGTCATCATCTTCCTGGCGAGCAAGGCCGTTTCTATGCGCTGAAAGGACAAATGCCGGAAGATGAAATAGCCCTATTGCCCGCAGAATATCAGGTTGAATCAGTGGTTAAACTTCAGGTTCCTGCTCTGGATGGCGAACGCCATTTGGTTGTGATTAAAGCAAATAAAATTTAATTTTTATCAAAAAAATCATAAAAAATTTATCGGTTTGACTGTTAACAACGACCAGGTTTTTTACTGATATAACTGGTTACATTTAACGCCACGTTTACCATTTCGCATCAATGAACTAACGTGGCTTTTTTGGGTAAGCAGAAAATAAGTCATCGGTGAAAATATCAGTCTGCTAAAAATCGGCGCTAAGAACCATAATTTGCTGTTAAAATTTTATTAAGAATGTCAATGTCTGGTTTTTGTTGTGTAAATGCTATTTATGAGAACAGTATCTGTTTTTAGACTGAAATATCAGAAACTTGCAATGGCATCATTTGCCAAGTAAATAAATATGCTGTGCGCGAACATGCTCAATCTGTGATCTGAAGCACGCTTTACCACCAGTGTTTACGCGTTATTTACAGTTTTTCATGATCTGGCATGGTTAGCAGAAAAGTCGCAATTGTATGCACTGGAAAAATATTTAAACATTTATTCACCTTTTGGCTACTTATTGTTTGAAATCACGGGGGCGCACCGTATAATTTGACCGCTTTTTGATGCTTGACTCTAAGCCTTAAAGAAAGTTTTATACGACACGCGGCATACCTCGAAGGGAGCAGGAGTGAAAAACGTGATGTCTGTGTCGCTCGTGAGTCGAAACGTTGCTCGGAAGCTTCTGCTCGTTCAGTTACTGGTGGTGATAGCAAGTGGATTGCTGTTCAGCCTCAAAGACCCCTTCTGGGGCGTCTCTGCATTAAGCGGAGGCCTGGCAGTCTTTCTGCCTAACGTTTTGTTTATGATATTTGCCTGGCGTCACCAGGCGCATACACCAGCGAAAGGCCGGGTGGCCTGGACATTCGCATTTGGCGAAGCTTTCAAAGTTCTGGCGATGTTGGTGTTACTGGTGGTGGCGTTGGCGGTTTTAAAGGCGGTATTCTTGCCGCTGATCGTTACGTGGGTTTTGGTGCTGGTGGTTCAGATACTGGCACCGGCTGTAATTAACAACAAAGGGTAAAAGGCATCATGGCTTCAGAAAATATGACGCCGCAGGATTACATAGGACACCACCTGAATAACCTTCAGCTGGACCTGCGTACATTCTCGCTGGTGGATCCACAAAACCCCCCAGCCACCTTCTGGACAATCAATATTGACTCCATGTTCTTCTCGGTGGTGCTGGGTCTGTTGTTCCTGCTTATGTTCCGTAGCGTCGCCAAAAAGGCGACCAGCGGCGTACCAGGTAAGTTTCAGACCGCGATTGAGCTGGTAATCGGCTTTGTTAATGGTAGCGTGAAAGACATGTACCATGGCAAAAGCAAGCTGATTGCACCGCTGGCCCTGACGATCTTCGTTTGGGTATTCCTGATGAACCTGATGGACTTACTGCCTATCGATCTGCTGCCATATATCGCAGAACACTGGATCGGTTTGCCGGCACTGCGTGTAGTTCCGTCTGCTGACGTGAACGTGACGCTGTCTATGGCACTGGGCGTATTTATCCTGATTCTGTTCTACAGCATCAAAATGAAAGGCATCGGCGGCTTCACGAAAGAGTTGACGCTGCAGCCGTTCAATCACTGGGCGTTCATTCCTGTCAACTTAATCCTTGAAGGGGTAAGCCTGCTGTCCAAACCAGTTTCACTCGGTTTGCGACTGTTCGGTAACATGTACGCTGGTGAGCTGATTTTCATTCTGATTGCTGGTCTGTTGCCGTGGTGGTCACAGTGGATCCTGAATGTGCCGTGGGCCATTTTCCACATCCTGATCATTACGCTGCAAGCCTTCATCTTCATGGTTCTGACGATCGTCTATCTGTCGATGGCGTCTG
This sequence comes from Escherichia sp. MR, assembly GCF_005280595.1. Taxonomy (NCBI): domain Bacteria; kingdom Pseudomonadati; phylum Pseudomonadota; class Gammaproteobacteria; order Enterobacterales; family Enterobacteriaceae; genus Escherichia; species Escherichia sp. MR. The sequence goes on from NZ_SZVK01000049.1 coordinate 19,087, forward strand.
AAGAACATTAATTTACCAACACTACTACGTTTTAACTGAAACAAACTGGAGACTGTCATGGAAAACCTGAATATGGATCTGCTGTACATGGCTGCCGCTGTGATGATGGGTCTGGCGGCAATCGGTGCTGCGATCGGTATCGGCATCCTCGGGGGTAAATTCCTGGAAGGCGCAGCGCGTCAACCTGATCTGATTCCTCTGCTGCGTACTCAGTTCTTTATCGTTATGGGTCTGGTGGATGCTATCCCGATGATCGCTGTAGGTCTGGGTCTGTACGTGATGTTCGCTGTCGCGTAGTAAGCGTTGCTTTTATTTAAAGAGCAATATCAGAACGTTAACTAAATAGAGGCATTGTGCTGTGAATCTTAACGCAACAATCCTCGGCCAGGCCATCGCGTTTGTCCTGTTCGTTCTGTTCTGCATGAAGTACGTATGGCCGCCATTAATGGCTGCCATCGAAAAACGTCAAAAAGAAATTGCTGACGGTCTTGCTTCCGCAGAACGAGCACACAAGGACCTTGACCTTGCAAAGGCCAGCGCGACCGACCAGCTGAAAAAAGCGAAAGCGGAAGCCCAGGTAATCATCGAGCAGGCGAACAAACGCCGCTCGCAGATTCTGGACGAAGCGAAAGCTGAGGCAGAACAGGAACGTACTAAAATCGTGGCTCAGGCGCAGGCGGAAATTGAAGCCGAGCGTAAACGTGCCCGTGAAGAGCTGCGTAAGCAAGTTGCTATCCTGGCTGTTGCTGGCGCCGAGAAGATCATCGAACGTTCCGTGGATGAAGCTGCTAACAGCGACATCGTGGATAAACTTGTCGCTGAACTGTAAGGAGGGAGGGGCTGATGTCTGAATTTATTACGGTAGCTCGCCCCTACGCCAAAGCAGCTTTTGACTTTGCCGTCGAACACCAAAGTGTAGAACGCTGGCAGGACATGCTGGCGTTTGCCGCCGAGGTAACCAAAAACGAACAGATGGCAGAGCTTCTCTCTGGCGCACTGGCGCCAGAAACGCTCGCCGAGTCGTTTATCGCAGTTTGTGGTGAGCAACTGGACGAAAACGGTCAGAACCTGATTCGGGTTATGGCTGAGAATGGTCGTCTTAACGCGCTCCCGGATGTTCTGGAGCAGTTTATTCACCTGCGTGCCGTGAGTGAGGCTACCGCTGAGGTAGACGTCATTTCCGCTGCCGCACTGAGTGAACAACAGCTCGCGAAAATTTCTGCTGCGATGGAAAAACGTCTGTCACGCAAAGTTAAGCTGAATTGCAAAATCGATAAGTCTGTAATGGCAGGCGTTATCATCCGAGCGGGTGATATGGTCATTGATGGCAGCGTACGCGGTCGTCTTGAGCGCCTTGCAGACGTCTTGCAGTCTTAAGGGGACTGGAGCATGCAACTGAATTCCACCGAAATCAGCGAACTGATCAAGCAGCGCATTGCTCAGTTCAATGTTGTGAGTGAAGCTCACAACGAAGGTACTATTGTTTCTGTAAGTGACGGTGTTATCCGCATCCACGGCCTGGCCGATTGTATGCAGGGTGAAATGATCTCCCTGCCGGGTAACCGTTACGCTATCGCACTGAACCTCGAGCGCGACTCTGTAGGTGCGGTAGTTATGGGTCCGTACGCTGACCTTGCCGAAGGCATGAAAGTTAAGTGTACTGGTCGTATCCTGGAAGTTCCGGTTGGTCGTGGCCTGCTGGGTCGTGTGGTTAACACCCTGGGTGCGCCAATCGACGGTAAAGGTCCGCTGGATCACGACGGCTTCTCTGCTGTAGAAGCAATCGCTCCGGGCGTTATCGAACGTCAGTCCGTAGATCAGCCTGTACAGACTGGTTATAAAGCCGTTGACTCCATGATCCCAATCGGTCGTGGTCAGCGTGAATTGATCATCGGTGACCGTCAGACCGGTAAAACCGCACTGGCAATCGACGCGATCATCAACCAGCGCGATTCCGGTATCAAATGTATCTATGTCGCTATCGGCCAGAAAGCGTCCACCATTTCTAACGTGGTACGTAAACTGGAAGAGCACGGCGCACTGGCTAACACCATTGTTGTGGTAGCAACCGCGTCTGAATCCGCAGCACTGCAATACCTGGCACCGTATGCCGGTTGTGCAATGGGCGAATACTTCCGTGACCGTGGCGAAGATGCGCTGATCATTTACGATGACCTGTCTAAACAGGCTGTTGCTTACCGTCAGATCTCCCTGCTGCTCCGTCGTCCGCCAGGACGTGAAGCATTCCCGGGCGACGTATTCTACCTCCACTCTCGTCTGCTGGAGCGTGCTGCGCGTGTTAACGCCGAATACGTTGAAGCCTTCACCAAAGGTGAAGTGAAAGGGAAAACCGGTTCTCTGACCGCGCTGCCGATTATCGAAACTCAGGCGGGTGACGTTTCTGCGTTCGTTCCGACCAACGTAATCTCCATTACCGATGGTCAGATCTTCCTGGAAACCAACCTGTTCAACGCCGGTATTCGTCCTGCGGTTAACCCGGGTATTTCCGTATCCCGTGTTGGTGGTGCAGCACAGACCAAGATCATGAAAAAACTGTCCGGTGGTATCCGTACCGCTCTGGCACAGTATCGTGAACTGGCAGCGTTCTCTCAGTTTGCATCCGACCTTGACGATGCAACACGTAAGCAGCTTGACCACGGTCAGAAAGTGACCGAACTGCTGAAACAGAAACAGTATGCGCCAATGTCCGTAGCGCAACAGTCTCTGGTTCTGTTCGCAGCAGAACGTGGTTACCTGGCGGATGTTGAACTGTCGAAAATCGGCAGCTTCGAAGCCGCTCTGCTGGCTTACGTCGACCGTGATCACGCTCCGTTGATGCAAGAGATCAACCAGACCGGTGGCTACAACGACGAAATCGAAGGCAAGCTGAAAGGCATCCTCGATTCCTTCAAAGCAACCCAATCCTGGTAACGTCTGGCGGCTTGCCTTAGGGCAGGCCGCAAGGCATTGAGGAGAAGCTCATGGCCGGCGCAAAAGAGATACGTAGTAAGATCGCAAGCGTCCAGAACACGCAAAAGATCACTAAAGCGATGGAGATGGTCGCCGCTTCCAAAATGCGTAAATCGCAGGATCGCATGGCGGCCAGCCGTCCCTATGCAGAAACCATGCGCAAAGTGATTGGTCACCTTGCACACGGTAATCTGGAATATAAGCACCCATACCTGGAAGACCGCGACGTTAAACGCGTGGGCTACCTGGTGGTGTCGACCGACCGTGGTTTGTGCGGTGGTTTGAACATTAACCTGTTCAAAAAACTGCTGGCGGAAATGAAGACCTGGACCGACAAAGGCGTTCAATGCGACCTCGCAATGATCGGCTCGAAAGGCGTGTCGTTCTTCAACTCCGTGGGCGGCAATGTTGTTGCCCAGGTCACCGGCATGGGGGATAACCCTTCCCTGTCAGAACTGATCGGTCCGGTAAAAGTGATGTTGCAGGCCTACGACGAAGGCCGTCTGGACAAGCTTTACATTGTCAGCAACAAATTTATTAACACCATGTCTCAGGTTCCGACCATCAGCCAGCTGCTGCCGTTACCGGCATCAGATGATGATGATCTGAAACATAAATCCTGGGATTACCTGTACGAACCCGATCCGAAGGCGTTGCTGGATACCCTGCTGCGTCGTTATGTCGAATCTCAGGTTTATCAGGGCGTGGTTGAAAACCTGGCCAGCGAGCAGGCCGCCCGTATGGTGGCGATGAAAGCCGCGACCGACAATGGCGGCAGCCTGATTAAAGAGCTGCAGTTGGTATACAACAAAGCTCGTCAGGCCAGCATTACTCAGGAACTCACCGAGATCGTCTCGGGGGCCGCCGCGGTTTAAACAGGTTATTTCGTAGAGGATTTAAGATGGCTACTGGAAAGATTGTCCAGGTAATCGGCGCCGTAGTTGACGTCGAATTCCCTCAGGATGCCGTACCGCGCGTGTACGATGCTCTTGAGGTGCAAAATGGTAATGAGCGTCTGGTGCTGGAAGTTCAGCAGCAGCTCGGCGGCGGTATCGTGCGTACCATCGCAATGGGTTCCTCCGACGGTCTGCGTCGCGGTCTGGATGTAAAAGACCTCGAACACCCGATCGAAGTCCCGGTAGGTAAAGCGACTCTGGGTCGTATCATGAACGTACTGGGCGAACCAGTCGACATGAAAGGCGAGATCGGTGAAGAAGAGCGTTGGGCGATTCACCGCGCAGCACCTTCCTACGAAGAGCTGTCAAACTCTCAGGAACTGCTGGAAACCGGTATCAAAGTTATCGACCTGATGTGTCCGTTCGCTAAGGGCGGTAAAGTTGGTCTGTTCGGTGGTGCGGGTGTAGGTAAAACCGTAAACATGATGGAGCTGATTCGTAACATCGCGATCGAGCACTCCGGTTACTCTGTGTTTGCGGGCGTAGGTGAACGTACTCGTGAGGGTAACGACTTCTACCACGAAATGACCGACTCCAACGTTATCGACAAAGTATCCCTGGTGTATGGCCAGATGAACGAGCCGCCGGGAAACCGTCTGCGCGTTGCTCTGACCGGCCTGACCATGGCTGAGAAATTCCGTGACGAAGGTCGTGACGTTCTGCTGTTTGTTGACAACATCTATCGTTACACCCTGGCCGGTACGGAAGTATCCGCACTGCTGGGTCGTATGCCTTCAGCGGTAGGTTATCAGCCGACCTTAGCGGAAGAGATGGGTGTTCTGCAGGAACGTATCACCTCCACCAAAACCGGTTCTATCACCTCCGTTCAGGCGGTATACGTACCTGCGGATGACTTGACTGACCCATCCCCAGCAACCACCTTTGCTCACCTTGACGCAACCGTGGTACTGAGCCGTCAGATCGCATCTCTGGGTATCTACCCGGCCGTTGACCCGCTGGACTCCACCAGCCGTCAGCTGGATCCGCTGGTAGTTGGTCAGGAACACTACGACACCGCTCGTGGCGTTCAGTCCATCCTGCAACGTTATCAGGAACTGAAAGACATCATCGCCATCCTGGGTATGGATGAACTGTCTGAAGAAGACAAACTGGTGGTAGCGCGCGCTCGTAAGATCCAGCGTTTCCTGTCCCAGCCGTTCTTCGTGGCAGAAGTATTCACCGGTTCTCCGGGTAAATACGTCTCCCTGAAAGACACCATCCGTGGCTTTAAAGGCATCATGGAAGGCGAATACGATCACCTGCCGGAGCAGGCGTTCTACATGGTCGGTTCCATCGAAGAAGCAGTGGAAAAAGCCAAAAAACTTTAACGCCTTAATCGGAGGGTGATATGGCAATGACTTACCACCTGGACGTCGTCAGCGCAGAGCAACAAATGTTCTCTGGTCTGGTCGAGAAAATCCAGGTAACGGGTAGTGAAGGTGAACTGGGGATCTACCCTGGCCACGCACCGCTGCTCACCGCCATTAAGCCTGGTATGATTCGCATCGTGAAACAGCACGGTCACGAAGAGTTTATCTATCTGTCTGGCGGCATTCTTGAAGTGCAGCCTGGCAACGTGACCGTTCTGGCCGACACCGCAATTCGCGGCCAGGATCTCGACGAAGCGCGAGCCATGGAAGCGAAACGTAAGGCTGAAGAGCACATTAGCAGCTCTCACGGCGACGTAGATTACGCTCAGGCGTCTGCGGAACTGGCCAAAGCGATCGCGCAGCTGCGCGTTATCGAGTTGACCAAAAAAGCGATGTAACACCGGCTTGAAAAGCACAAAGCCAGTCTGGAAACAGGCTGGCTTTTTTATTGCGTGCGCTGCGCATATTTTCATCTGGATAGCAGTACAGCAGGATTTGTGCTGTGGTCATTCATGTTCCGCGATTAACTCTTCTTATATAAACCAGCGAAATTCTTTGCTTGTTTTCTCGTTTATTCATTGATCGAAATAAGAGCAAAAACATCATGCTGACGCTTAAATGAAGGTGCTATCTTACTTTTATGCAGACAAAAGGCGCGCCAATGGTCGAAAATGATGTTTTCGTCAGTGGGGATAATCCTTTATTGCGCAATTTATCCTCTGTCCATTTCACGATGAAAAAAATGTAGTTTTTTCAATGTGAAGCGGTTTAAATTCGTTCTCAAATTACAGTCAGGACGCGTATGTTGAATAATGCTATGAGCGTAGTGATCCTTGCAGCAGGCAAAGGCACTCGCATGTATTCTGATATTCCAAAAGTGCTGCATACCCTTGCCGGGAAAGCGATGGTTCAGCATGTCATTGATGCTGCGAATGAATTAGGCGCAGCACACGTTCACCTGGTTTACGGTCACGGTGGCGATCTGCTTAAACAGTCGCTGAAAGATGACAACCTGAACTGGGTGCTTCAGGCCGAGCAACTGGGCACCGGTCATGCAATGCAGCAGGCTGCACCTTTCTTTGCCGATGATGAAGACATTTTAATGCTCTACGGCGATGTGCCGCTGATCTCGGTCGAAACACTCCAGCGTCTGCGTGATGCAAAACCGCAGGGTGGGATTGGTCTGCTGACAGTGAAACTGGATGATCCAACCGGTTATGGTCGCATTACCCGTGAGAATGGCAAAGTTACCGGCATTGTTGAGCATAAAGATGCTACCGATGAGCAGCGTCAAATCCAGGAGATCAACACCGGTATTCTGATCGCCAACGGTGCAGATATGAAACGCTGGCTGGCGAAGCTGACCAATAATAATGCTCAGGGCGAGTACTACATCACCGACATTATTGCCCTGGCGTATCAGGAAGGACGTGAAATCGTCGCTGTACATCCGCAGCGTTTAAGCGAAGTCGAAGGTGTAAATAACCGTCTGCAACTCTCCCGTCTGGAGCGCGTTTATCAGTCCGAACAGGCAGAAAAATTGCTGCTGGCGGGAGTTATGCTGCGCGATCCGGCTCGTTTTGATCTGCGCGGTACGCTTACTCACGGGCACGATGTTGAAATTGATACTAACGTTATCATCGAGGGTAATGTTACTCTCGGCAATCGCGTGAAAATTGGCACTGGTTGCGTGATTAAAAACAGCGTGATTGGCGATGATTGCGAAATCAGCCCATATACAGTCGTGGAAGATGCGAATCTGGCGGCGGCCTGTACCATTGGCCCGTTTGCCCGTCTGCGTCCTGGTGCAGAGCTGCTGGAAGGTGCGCACGTCGGTAACTTCGTTGAGATGAAAAAAGCGCGTCTGGGTAAAGGCTCGAAAGCCGGTCATCTGACTTACCTGGGCGATGCGGAAATTGGCGATAACGTTAACATCGGCGCGGGAACTATTACCTGCAACTACGACGGTGCGAATAAATTTAAAACCATTATTGGCGACGATGTATTTGTCGGTTCTGACACCCAACTTGTTGCACCGGTAACGGTTGGTAAAGGCGCAACCATTGCTGCGGGTACTACCGTAACGCGCAATGTTGGTGAAAATGCCCTGGCAATCAGCCGTGTGCCGCAGTCACAAAAAGAAGGCTGGCGTCGTCCGGTTAAGAAAAAGTAATTCTGGCTGGGTAATCCGGCCACCAGGGATGAGGAGATAACATAATCTCCCGCCCAATATGTTGTACTTATAAAAATAACCCCACTCTCTACAAGGCTCGGGGCGCCCGAAAAATTGGGTATACAGGTTGACCGACAACGATATCAATCGGAATTAAAAACTATGTGTGGAATTGTTGGCGCGATCGCGCAACGTGATGTAGCTGAAATCCTTCTTGAAGGCTTACGTCGTCTGGAATACCGTGGTTATGACTCTGCCGGTTTGGCAGTCGTCGATGCAAACGGAAATATGACCCGCTTGCGTCGTCTCGGTAAAGTACAGATGCTGGCTCAGGCAGCGGAAGAACATCCTCTGCATGGTGGCACCGGTATTGCTCACACCCGCTGGGCGACTCACGGAGAACCTTCAGAAGCGAATGCGCATCCGCATGTTTCTGAACACATTGTGGTGGTGCATAACGGCATCATCGAAAACCATGAACCGCTGCGCGAAGAGTTAAAAGCGCGTGGCTATACCTTCGTTTCTGAAACCGACACAGAAGTGATTGCTCACCTGGTGAACTGGGAACTGAAACAGGGCGGCACTCTGCGTGAGGCCGTTCTGCGCGCTATCCCGCAACTGCGGGGCGCTTACGGTACGGTTATCATGGACACCCGCAACCCGGATACTTTGCTGGCGGCTCGTTCCGGTAGCCCGCTGGTTATCGGCCTCGGTATGGGCGAAAACTTTATCGCTTCTGACCAGTTGGCACTATTGCCGGTGACCCGCCGTTTTATCTTCCTTGAAGAGGGCGATATTGCGGAAATCACTCGCCGTTCGGTAAACATCTTCGATAAATCTGGCGCGGAAGTAAAACGTCAGGATATCGAATCCAATCTGCAATATGACGCGGGCGATAAAGGTATTTATCGCCACTACATGCAGAAAGAGATCTACGAACAGCCTAACGCGATCAAAAACACTCTCGCCGGACGTATTAACCACGGTCAGGTTGATCTAAGCGAGCTGGGCCCGAATGCCGATGAACTGCTGTCGAAGGTTGAGCATATTCAGATCCTCGCCTGTGGCACTTCTTACAATTCTGGTATGGTTTCCCGCTACTGGTTTGAATCGCTGGCAGGCATTCCGTGCGACGTCGAAATCGCCTCTGAATTCCGCTATCGCAAATCAGCCGTGCGTCGTAACAGTCTGATGATCACTCTGTCGCAGTCCGGTGAAACGGCAGATACCCTGGCTGGCCTGCGTCTGTCGAAAGAGCTGGGTTACCTTGGTTCGCTTGCAATCTGTAACGTTCCTGGTTCTTCTCTGGTGCGTGAATCCGATCTGGCGCTGATGACCAATGCCGGTACTGAAATTGGCGTGGCATCTACCAAAGCCTTTACCACTCAGCTAACTGTGCTGTTGATGCTGGTGGCAAAATTGTCTCGACTGAAAGGTCTGGATGCCTCCATTGAACATGACATCGTGCATGGTCTGCAGGCACTGCCGAGTCGTATTGAGCAGATGCTGTCACAGGACAAACGTATTGAAGCTCTGGCAGAAGATTTCTCTGACAAACATCACGCACTGTTCCTGGGCCGTGGCGATCAGTATCCCATCGCGCTGGAAGGCGCATTGAAGCTGAAAGAGATCTCTTATATTCACGCTGAAGCCTACGCTGCGGGTGAACTGAAACACGGTCCGCTGGCGTTGATTGACGCCGATATGCCGGTTATCGTCGTCGCGCCGAATAACGAACTGTTGGAAAAACTGAAATCCAACATTGAAGAAGTTCGCGCGCGTGGCGGTCAGTTGTACGTCTTTGCCGATCAGGACGCAGGTTTTGTAAGTAGCGATAATATGCACATCATCGAGATGCCGCATGTGGAAGAAGTGATTGCCCCAATCTTCTACACCGTTCCGCTGCAACTGCTGGCGTACCATGTCGCGCTGATCAAAGGCACCGATGTTGACCAGCCGCGTAACCTGGCGAAATCGGTTACGGTTGAGTAATTCTAACCGTTAAGTAAGTAAGGGCTGCCAGCGGGTGGCCCTTTTTCATATTTATTTCTAATAAATTTTCCATTTAGATAACTAAATAAATATATTCTGAATTTTTACCAATGTCCGTTTACGAACTTGACTTACTATTATTTGAATAATATTTATATAATAAATTTATATTCTCAGATTGATTTATAGATATTAATTTAGCTAAACCTGTGTCATTGATGTAATATGTTTGCGAATCATAAATACACTTATTAATATAAGTGATGGTTCGGGTTGAAGGATATATTATATCAATGGAGTTTTTATGAAACGTAATATTATTGGTGGTGCATTCACGCTGGCATCTTTAATGCTGGCCGGACATGCACTCGCAGAGGATGGTGTTGTTCACTTTGTTGGTGAAATTGTTGACAGTAGTTGTGAAGTTACCTCCGATACAGCGGATCAAACTGTTCCTCTTGGAAAAGTCAGTAAAAATGCATTTTCAGGCGTAGGTAGCATGGCATCGCCACAGCAGTTTAGTATTAAACTGGAGAAATGCCCGGCAACGTACACTCAGGCTGCGGTTCGTTTTGATGGTACAGAAGCACCTGGCGGCGATGGCGATCTGAAAGTGGGTACTCCGACTACAGCTGCCGATCCGGGTGATTATACCGGCACCGGGGCAGCGATTGTGGCCACTGGTGTTGGTATCCGTATCTTTAACCAGGCTGACAACTCTCAGGTCAAACTTTATAACGACTCAGCTTATACCACTATCGATGGTAACGGCACTGCGGAAATGAAATTTATTGCACGCTATGTTGCAACAAATGCAGTCGTAACGGCGGGTACAGCGAACGCCGATTCACAATTTACTATCGAATATAAGAAATAATTTATCAGAGCCTTTTTATTCAGTTGGCTTTGGCCAGGGAGTTATTATGTCCAGAAAAAGTTGTTTAATCAGGCTCTTTAAAACAACCCTTTGGTACAAATTATTTATCGCGATTATGTTAAGCCTTTTTTTAGGCCAGCCAGCATTAACCTATGCAGGCGTTGTCATTGGCGGTACGCGGGTTGTTTACATAAGTAATAATGCAGATAAATCTATTTCTGTATTCAGCAAGGAAGAGAAGATCCCTTATCTCATCCAGTCATGGGTGGATCCGTTTAATAAAGATGATAAAAGTAAAGCGCCCTTTACTGTTATACCTCCTGTATCCCGACTTGAACCCGGACAAGAAAAAGTATTACGTATTCTTCACACGAAGGGAATGTCATTACCCGACGACCGTGAATCCGTCTTCTGGCTGAATATCAAAAATATTCCGCCTGCAGCAACCAATAAAGCGGCTAACTCTTTGGAAATTGCTGTTAAAACGCGTATCAAGCTGTTCTGGCGACCAGCAACTATTCGACTTATTCCTGAAGATGCAGCGCCTAAGGTTAAGTGGCGCCGTGAAGGCAAAAATCTGATTGCTGAAAATCCAAACCCGATTCATATCAGTGTGATGGATGTCATTGTTGATGGCCATGATGTGCCTCTCAACATGATCCGTCCTTTCGAAACGCTCTCTTTACCGTTGCCTGCCAATTCTGCGGGTAACCAAATGACCTGGCGATTCATAAATGATTATGGCGCGATAAGCGAACCGCTAAAAAACGCACTGTAAGCATGGCATAAGGATAGGCGTATTATGGTTACGACCAGAATAGCGGTTGGCCTGATGGCAGGGACGTGTCTGATATTCTCACATAGTCTGATGGCCCAGGTCAGCGTATTTAACCCGGCGCTACTGGAAATCGACCATCAATCCGGGGTCGACATTCGTCAGTTTAACCGGGCAAATATGATGCCTCCCGGCGTTTATAGCGTTGATATTTTTATCAACGGTAAAATGTTTGAACGTCAGGATGTGACATTTGTTCAGGATAATCCCGATGCTGATTTACACGCCTGCTTTGTCGCTATAAAAAAAACGCTGATCTCCTTTGGCGTAAAAGTTGATGCACTGAAATCGCTCAATGATGTGGATGAAACGGTCTGTATTGATCCTGAGCCACGCATTGAAGGCTCATCCTGGCAACTGGACAGCGATAAACTGCAACTGAATATCTCCATTCCCCAAATCTACATGGACGCGATGGCCTACGATTACATAAGCCCTACGCGTTGGGATGAGGGGATTAATGCGCTCACTATCAACTACGATTTTTCCGGTTCACATACCCTGCGTTCTGATTATGGTTCTCAGGAGACGAATACCAGCTATCTCAACCTGCGCAACGGACTGAATATTGGGCCGTGGCGATTACGCAATTACAGTACTTTAAACACAACCGATGGTCGTGCGGATTACAACTCTATAAGCACCTGGATACAACGTAATATTGCCGCGTTACGAAGCCAGATTATGATCGGCGATACGTGGACGGCGAGCGATATTTTCGACAGCACGCAAATCCGTGGCGCACGTCTTTATACCGATAACGATATGTTGCCTGCCAGCCAGAATGGATTTGCCCCTGTGGTGCGTGGCATTGCCAAGTCCAACGCCACGGTCATCATTCGTCAAAGTGGTTATGTGATTTACCAGTCTGCCGTTCCACTAGGTGCCTTTGAAATTACTGACCTGAACACTGCCAGTTCAGGGGGAGATTTGGACGTAACTATCAAGGAAGAAGATGGTAGCGAACAACGATTCACCCAACCTTACGCCACTTTGGCAATCCTTAAGCGTGAAGGTCAAACAGATGTCGATATCAGCGTGGGTGAATTACGCGATGAAGATGGATTTATGCCAGATGTCATCCAGGCGCAGATCCTTCATGGCCTGCCGCATGGGTTTACGTTGTATGGTGGTTTACAGGCTACCGAGAATTATGGTTCAGCAGCGTTAGGGATGGGTAAAGATCTTGGTTCTCTGGGTGCTATCTCGTTCGATGTGACTCATGCGCGTGCAAAATTTAGTCATGATGATACGGAAACCGGACAGTCCTATCGCTTTCTGTATTCGAAACGTTTTGATGATACGGACACCAGTTTGCGTCTGGTTGGCTATCGTTATTCCACTGAAGGCTACTATACCCTCAACGAATGGGCGTCACGGAGCAACAGTCCTGACGATTTCTGGCAAACCGGTAACCGCCGCAGTCGTGTGGAAGGAACGCTAACGCAGTCGCTGGGAAGAGATTACGGCAACGTATACCTGACATTAAGTCGTCAGCAGTACTGGCATACCGATGATGTCGAGCGATTAATGCAATTTGGCTACAGCAGTAGGGTGATGCTGCCAACTTACTGATTTAGTGTATGATGGTGTTTTTGAGGTGCTCCAGTGGCTTCTGTTTCTATCA